>DATEWL010000330.1:0-2579 GCA_035258025.1 Candidatus Acidiferrum sp.
CGAGCACACAAGCCGTTTTTGAATCTGAACGAGGCATTTAGGTGCAGGACCAGGTGGTCTATGTGGGCAGCGTGGACGGCAATCTCTATGCCCTGATGTAGAAGGATGGCGCACAGTCGCGCGCGTGGTAAACTTTCCGCGAACCTTCTACGATGACGCGACTTTGCTCTTCCCGTTTCGAGCGTGAGGCGCGCCAACTCGGCTGGACCCGCATTGCGGGACTCGATGAAGCCGGGCGCGGCGCGCTGTTCGGACCCGTTGTCGCCGCCGCCGTCATTCTGAATCCCAAGCGCCGCATCTTCGGCCTGGACGACTCAAAGAAGCTTCTACCTGAGCGGCGCACGGAACTCGCCGTGCGCATCCGCCAGCATGCCCTCGCCTGGGCCGTCGCCGAAATCGATGCCCAGCGCATCGACGCTTGGAATATCTATCAAGCCAGCCGCCAAGCCATGACTGCCGCCCTGCAACAACTCTCCATCCAGCCGGACTATTTGCTCATCGACGCCATGCAGCTCGATGTCCTCATCGAACAGAAGTCCCTGATCAAAGGCGATGCCCGCAGCATTTCCATCGCGGCCGCCTCCATCCTCGCCAAAACTCATCGTGACACTTGCATGGAAAAATGGGATGCGGTCTACCCGCAATACGGCCTTGCGCGCCACAAAGGTTACGCCACACCCGATCATCTCGAAGCTCTTCGCCAACACGGTCCCTCGCCGCTACACCGCCATTCTTTCGCGCCCGTCCGCGACTCAAATTGCTGGGCCGCCGGGGCCACGCAAACTCCGCTACCACTTTCTTAGGGCGTCACATAAAATCTCCGCCGACACTCTAGAGGGCAAACCCATGCGTAGGAAATCGTTTACGCGCCGCGCGCTAATTCTTCTTTCGGCGTGTTGCATAGTTTTTTGCTTCTGGACTCTCACTGCGCAAATCGAGGCCAATTCTCCGGCCCCAGAGGAACATACTCCCCTCGCCGCCACTCCGCCTATGGGCTGGAACAGTTGGGACTCCTACGGCGAGACCGTCACCGAACCCGACATCCGCGCAAACGCCGCTTGGATGGCGGAGCACCTCAAATCCTACGGTTGGCAATACATCGTCGTGGATGAAGGCTGGTACGTGACGAATCAGGCCGCCCGACCCGCCGGCGCCGCTGCGGAATTCAGCCTTGATGCCTACGGGCGCTACATTCCGGCCGTCAACACCATTCCGTCATCTGAAAACGGCGCTGGCTTCAAACCACTTGCCGACTATATTCACTCACTCGGCCTCAAATTCGGCATCCACATTTTGCGCGGCATTCCGAAAGAAGCGGTGGCGAAGAACCTGCCCATTGCGGGCTCTCGTTTTCGCGCCAAAGTCGCGGCGGACGTCTCCGATAGTTGTCCCTGGAATACGTACAACTACGGCCTCAAACCGGGCTCGCCCGCCGCCCAAGCCTATTACGATTCCATCGCCAAACTCTACGCCAGCTGGGGCGTTGACTTCCTCAAGGTCGATTGCATTTCCAGCCACCCGTATAAGGGCGACGAAATTCTCATGCTCAGTGAGGCGCTTCACAAAGTTCGCCGGCCCATCGTTCTCAGCCTTTCTCCCGGTCCTGCTCCCCTCGATAAAGCCGCGGATCTAAGCCGCAACTCTCAAATGTGGCGTATCTCGGATGACGTTTGGGACGTCTGGTACAGCGACAAAGACTTTCCGCAAGGCGTCGGAAATCAATTTGCCCGCGCCGCGATATGGGCGGCGTCCTCTGGTCCCGGGCACTGGCCCGACGCGGATATGCTTCCTCTCGGCCGCCTCGAGCCCAACGCCGGTTGGGAGAAGCCGCGCACCACGCGTCTCACCCACGACGAGCAGCGCACTCTCCTTACCCTCTGGTCCATCTTTCGTTCCCCGCTCATCATGGGAGGCAATCTCACCTTGTGTGACGAATGGACCCAATCCGCCCTCACCAACGCGGAGTTGATCGGCGTCGATCAGCATTCCACCGACAGCCATCCCGTCATCTCGACCGATAAAGCCGTCGTCTGGCTATCCACTCCTGAATCCGGCGATGGCGCCTACGTTGCCGTCTTCAATCTCGACGCGGCGCCGCAATCGATTCACTATTCCTGGAAAGATCTGGGCCTCAAGCGCTCGAAGTACACCCTCCGCGACCTCTGGGAACACGAAGACCTGGGTTCCAAGGAATTTGTCGATGTCACGCTCCCGGCCCACGGTTCCGCAATCTACTGGGCCTCCGAGAAATAGAAAACGTTTTTGTTTTTCTCTGTCGCGTCATTCTTTTAGCAAATCCGAACCGATGGCGATGTCTCCGCATCGCGCGCGCCCCTTTCTGGATGACAACCATTGGAACGGCAACGGCACGGCCATCGCTGCCGAAGAAATCTTCAGCCTCCGCCAGTAGCAAGCTATTTCCGCTTCTGTTCTTCCACACCTTCGCCTATATCCCCATCTTTTCCCCAAGCTTCTCTCCGAATCTTCCATGTCCACAAGGCCGAAAAAGGCACTTCCCCCGCTTCGCCTTGTCTTCGCCGACTAGTTTCCTAGTCCTAACGGGGATAACTGGCTGCTCA
>DATEWL010000331.1:0-4290 GCA_035258025.1 Candidatus Acidiferrum sp.
AGCGTGCTCTGCGTTTGTTTGGAGAGTTGCGGCATAGTCTTATAAGGCGGCTGTGGGCTGTCCGCCGGAAAAATCTAAGTAAAAGTTTTTTCGATTTGGGCTCCGACTTCCAGCGCAAAGGTGTCCAGGCGCTGCGCGAGATCACGGATGTTCTGCAAAAACTGGTTGTAGAAGATGACCGCGGGGATAGCGACGAAAAGACCCGCAGCGGTGGTGATAAGCGCTTCGGCGATGCCCGGTGCGACGGCGCGGAGACTGGCTGCGCCAGCATTTCCGAGGCCTGAAAAGGCGTCGATGATACCCCACACGGTTCCGAAAAGGCCGATGAAGGGCGTCACGGAGCCGGTGGTGGCTAGCCAGGACATGCCTTTTTCGACGCGGCGTACCTCTTCCGCGGAAGCAAGTTGCATACTGACGGTGACGGCCTGCAGGCTCTTCAGTTTTCCAGTAGGTTGCGGATTGCCGGTGCCCACCTGGCTTAATAGTTCGCGATAGCCAGCGGCATAGACGGAGGCGAAAGGCGAGCCTGCGGAAGCGAGGGCTTGCGGATTGGCTACGCCCTTGGTGGCGCGAAAGATGCGAAGGAATTGGTCGCTTTGACGGCGAACCCGGCCGAACAGGCCGAGCTTCTGAAAGATCATGGCCCAGGAAACGACGGAGAATATTCCCAGCAAGAGCAAAATGCCGCGGGCAACCCAGCCCGTTTGTCCAAGAATGTTTCCGAGATCAGCGACAAAAACCGTGGCGAACAGAAGAATGGTGCAACCCCTCAGTTAGAAATAAATTTTCCTGACTTCAGGAACGTAGCACACGCCTACAGGGTGGTCAAACAAATGAGATGCGCAATGTAAAGATGGTGCTGCCTCTTTGGATACAAACAATTAAGCACCGCGAGAGCTGGATTGGCCCCATGTTGGTGCGGCCGAGCGGAAGTTTGCGGGCAAGCAGGTGTGTTAAACTGCAAATTAAGCATGGGCAAAACGTTCGACATCGGTTTGGAGAGACTGACGGGCGGTTCCGAGTTTCCCATCGGCAGTTCCAACACTACAAACAATGAGGGCAGCGCAAATCGTCTGGCTGCCAGGGCCGAGACATCCGAACTTGATGCGATTCGGGGCGCCTCGCGAGGCACGTTCTTTCTAGAGACGTTTGGCTGCCAAATGAACGATCACGACTCGGAGAAGGTCGCAGGCGTCCTGCTTTCCCGGGGGTACCAGCAAGTGGAGTCGCCGGAGTCTGCCTCGCTGATCCTTTACAACACGTGCAGCATCCGGGAGAAGGCGGCGCAGAAAGTTTTCTCGAGACTTGGGGAGTTTGGTCTACGGCAGAATGAGGGGCGGATTATCGGCGTGCTGGGTTGTGTGGCGCAGCAGGAAGGCGAAGAGATTTTTAGACGCGCGCCGTGGGTGAGCCTGGTGTGCGGCTCGGCGAGCTACAGCAAACTGCCGGAGCTGCTGGCACAGGTCGAGGCAGGGAATCAGCGCGTAACCGGTCTCGATAACGATACGGACGAAACGTTTGAGACGCCCGTGACGCGACGCGACAATCCCTGGCGCGCGTATTTGACGATTATCGAAGGTTGCGACAAGGCTTGCTCGTACTGCGTTGTTCCCTATACACGTGGGCCCGAGCGCAGCCGTGCTAGCGATTCGATTTTGCGCGAGGTGCGACAGCTTGCGGAGTTGGGCTACTCGGAAGTACAGCTACTGGGCCAGACCGTAAATTCCTACAAGGATCCGACGGCGCGCAAAATGCCTTTTTCGGAGTTGTTGCTGGCCGTAGCGGACGAGCCGGGGATTCGACGCGTGCGTTTTACGACATCCCATCCACGCGACTTTACGCAGGACATAGTGGATGCTATCGATGCGCAGCCAAAACTTTGCAATCATGTGCACCTGCCTGTGCAATCGGGTTCGACAAGGGTCCTGCAAGCCATGCAGAGGACCTACACCCGCGAAGAGTATCTTGAAAAGATTGCGATGATTCGCGGGGCGAAGCGGACCATCAGCATAACGACGGACATAATTGTCGGCTTTCCTGGCGAGACGGACGAAGACCTTGCGGAAACGCTGAGTTTGCTGGATGAGGTGAAGTACGATGCAATATTCTCGTTCAAATATTCACCGAGGCCGCACACCCCGTCGCTGAAGTTGAATGACGTTATCTCTGAGGAAGAGAAAAGCCGGCGGCTGGGTGTCTTGCAGGAAAAACAGCGGGAAATTCAGACCGCGAGGCACTCGGCAATGGTCGGGGAGACGTTTGAACTGCTGGTTAGCGGAAAATCGCGGCGCGAAAACCAGTGGTCGGGACATACTTCCTGTCATCGGGTCATAAATTTCGCTTCCCAAGAGCAGGCACTTCTGGGAAAGTACGTGCAGGTTCGGGTGACGGGAGCTACGCCGAACGGTTTGGCGGGGGAACAGGCTCTCTAGAGCGGCGACTGACGACGTCGATTTGAGCGCAAAGACATTTTGACGGCACAGACTGAAGTCTGTGCTGCTCGGGAGGTCACATGGAAGTGGAGATGAAAATCCGCGGCCTGATGATGGATCCCGTGACAAACATGCCCATTGTTGTGCTGAAAGATGTGCAGGGCCAAGCGATCTTGCCGATTTGGGTTGGCGTGTATGAGGCCAATGCCATTGCGCTGGAGATTGAGAAGGTGCAGACGCCGCGGCCGATGACTCACGATCTGCTGAAAAATGTCCTACTGGGGCTCGATGTCCTGGTTCACAAGATTGTGGTGAACGACCTGAAGGACGACACGTTTTACGCGTTGATTTGGGTCGAGCGCGAGGGGCAGATGATGACCATCGATTCCCGGCCCAGCGATGCTCTGGCGCTTGCGCTGCGCGTGGATTGTCCGATTTTCGTGGATGAAGAAGTGCTGAAGAACTCGAAAGTTTCGAGCGCGATTACGGAACGCAGCACTAACGAGCAACTGCGCAACTGGCTCGAAGGTCTCTCTGACGACGACCTCGGCCGCTACAAGATGTAGCTCTCCAGAACTAATTCTCACCCAACCGCGGTTCGTCCTATTTTCCGGACAGGACGTTTTTTGCTCCCGCTTTGTGCGTTAGTGCGAAAACACCTTGTTGTTTTCGACCTTGCGCGTTTCAGATGGCACGCTGGGCGCTACGTTGAGCCGCGAGGCTTGTGCCCGCGACGGCGCGAGGGTGACGATAGCCTGATCCTTGTAGCGGAGGGCCGGGATTATGGCAAGGAAGCGCACTACCAAAACCACGCCTACGACGTACCACCCGGAGCCGGGCCTGTGAAAGGGAGTGACTTTGCCGACCGCTGGGATCATCTGCGCAAAGAAAAACGCCATTAAATGAAATGGCAGACCGCAGAGGATGGCGCCGACAATCGCAAAGATTGTGGTCAAGAAGAGCTCATTGAAGACTTTGCCGGCGCGCCATCTCGGAACAACGCCCGTGACTGCGCCGAGCTCAGGAGAACGCAAAGCTGCAAGCGGACCGGGAAGACGGCGCACGGCAGGCGTGGATTTCCACCACACTTTGAGGCGTTCGGCCAGCTTGGCGGTCTGCTCTCGAAGTCGGAGCGTGGAAGCGCCATTGATGCAGCCGATATTGAAAACGCCGCTGGTACCGAGGTCATCGTCCTTCCATGCCATATAAATCCGGCGGGGAGGAAGCAGGCCGGGCAAACCTTGCGCCGCCGTGATGGCGGTGATCTGGTCGGGACGCAGGGAGAATTTTGTTTCCTCGCCCCAATAGCAGAGTCGATCGGAGCGAACAAATAGGCAGCCCAGATCCCAGTTGGTATTTTGTTCATAGCTGCGAGGCGCGGCGGCAGGCGAGAAGCCCACGAAAACACCGTCCCAGGCCTCAGCCTGGATTCCTTCCCTGGCAAGCTTGGTTTTCAGCGAAGCAACCAGCTTCGGAAGTCTCATCGGCGGCAAGAAGTTTGCGCACGCATAGTACATAGCGATGGTGGCCGCAAATCCTGCGAGAAATAGGGCGCCTCGGAATGGCGAGTGCAAGAGGAAGCGATTCGCGAGGAGAGCGAATGCCGCCGGCGTGAAAATGAGCAGGGCAAGCATCGTAAAAGCAACGCGCAAACTGCCGCCTTGCTTCGTGTGAGTGGAGTGGACCTTGACGCCGGGCGTAACAGTGTCCGGAAGCACGTAGTGATCATCCGCAGCAGCAGCCGTTTGGGCGATGTCGGAAATACGCTCCATCGGAATGCCCGCTTTGCGAGCGATGGCCTGTGCACGGCGCTGCGAAGAAGGGTGGGTGAGCCATTTTTCGCTCCAGTTGCTCCAGT
>DATEWL010000332.1:0-3712 GCA_035258025.1 Candidatus Acidiferrum sp.
CAATAGACTGACCCCGACCAGCGCAATAGCAGTAAGAATGATCTGTCGAAACGTGCGCGTTCCTTCGCGGTCCACTACGGGCAGCATCAAAATTCCCGCGCGGGCATAATCTTCCCGGTACATCCAGGCGATGGCGTAAAAATGCGGAAACAGCCACAAAAACAGAATGGCGAAGAGCAGCCAAGCGCCGCGATCTAGTGTGCCCGTAGCGGCCACCCAACCAATCATAGGAGGGATCGCTCCGGGGAACGCACCGACAGCCGTAGCCCATACAGTACGTTTCTTCAGAGGGGTGTAGGCAAGCAGATAGCTCAGGGATGTGAGAACGCCAAGCGCGGAAGCAAGGAATCCGGCCGTGAAGTAGAGGTCCAGAGCACCGGCGACGCAAAGAATCAGGCCAAACCACAAGGCTTCACGTGGCTGTAATTGTCCGCTGGGAAGCGGGCGCGACGCCGTGCGGCGCATAAAGCGGTCGGAATCGCGCTCAATGTAATGGTTCAGGGTGGCAGTACCCGCTGCAATTAGGAGGGTCGCAAAAACGGTTTGAATCAAGTGCAGCCAATCTACCGCCCCGCGGGCGCCCATGTAATAACCAGCAGCCGTGGTCATCAAGACGAGGAAAGAAACATCTGGCTTGGTCAGCGCGACGTAGGCGTTGGCGCGTGAAGCCAGCGTGATTTCCGTGGTGCGAATCGTGCTCATCAGACCGTCACCCGCCCTTGCGACGATACCGCGAGTTCACCGGCGCGGGGGACCAGGCGATAGCACAAAAGAATCGTCAAAATAGACACAGCAAACAAGAGCGCGCCAACTACGGTGTGGGTCACTGTCAACACGATCATCACGCGCATGGGCTGCGGTGCGTCCGCGGTTGCAATGCGCGACCAGTACGCGCCGATGCCGAGCAGAAACTGTAAGCCAAAGAAAGAGTGAAGCAGAATTCGCACTTTGGTGAGCTCGCGGGAATTCTCAAAGCGCTTGCGCAGCACCACAGCCGTCCAGATCACCGTCGTAAGCACAGCCAGTGAGCCGGCGGCATGCGGCCAAATGGGGATTTCCTTGTGGCGGAACCCAGCTCCTAGAAATACCTGTAGAAAGATCACCGCAGCGTTGAGTACCGCCAGCGAATGTATAGAGGGCGATCCGTGATCTTCGAGTTGCGGACGGTCCGAGATCCACCAGTTGCTGGTGAAAACGGCAATGCTCAAAATCGCTCCGAACATGATTTGCGCGAAGCACGCATGTAACACTGGTAGCCAGTAATGCAGCAGTTGTATCACCACCTGGCCGCCAAGAATGGCTTGCGCGATGATGCCACCCACAGCGATCACGGCGAACCAGCGCAGCCAGCGGCGCTCCTCTTTAATCCAAATTAAAATGGCGAGGATAAGCGTCCATACTCCCAATGCGCCTGCAATAACGCGGTGCGAGTGTTCGTAAAAAACGCCGCCGACCATCGGCGGGGTCCACGTGCCAAACGATTTCGGCCAATCCGGGACGGAAAGCGCTGCATCGTTAGAAGTAACCAGCGCCCCGGCGATCAAGAGCAACACTGTCCAACAGAAAGTAAAGACAGCGAAGCGATGCACGTCCGCGTGGTAGGTAGCTTTCATAGCCGTTGTCCCAGCGCGGGATTATAGCGCAATGACCGATTTCCCGCTCTCTGTTCGTCAAGATCTAGCCCTGCCAAGCGGTCCTGGGGTGGTCGGCCCCAGCCGGCGGCTACGCACATCCGGCACGGTTCCATCACGAAGCCGTCGAAGAAACCTGTAAGGATTGCGGATCTACCGCGAGGCCAACAGCTCGAAGCACGATGTCCTTCAAAGCGGCGATAAAAAGAGGCGAATCGCCGACGGCGGGCATCATCCGGAAGACTTCGATGCCAAACTTCTTAGCATCTTCGCGCGCCTCAATGTTGATTTCGTGCAGCGTTTCGATGTGCTCGGTTACGAAGGAAATCGGGACGACGAGCATTTCCTTGACGCCCTCAGTGCCGAGCCGCTCGATAGTTGCCGTCAAAGCCGGCTGCAACCATTTTGAGGGTCCGACCCGGCTCTGATAACACAATAGATGCGTTAGCGGCCAGCCCGGATACTGCCTTCTTCCCTCTTCGCAGACCATGCGCACAGTGGCTTCGATTTGATTTGGATACGGGTCTCCCTTTTCGACCAGGCTCATCGGCAGCCCGTGTGCGCTGAAAATCAGATGAATGCGGGAGCTATCCGCAAATTGCCGCAAGACGGAGCCGATGCGCTGCGCGAGCGCTTGAATATAGAGCGGGTGGTCGTAGAACTGGCTGACGGTGCGCTCCGGTGGCCCGCCTTTCGGCTGCCCGTAGACGCGGCGCCATTCCTTGAGGCTGCTCAGCGTTGTGGCATAAGAGAACTGTGGGTACAGCGGCAGTAGCACTATCTCGTCCAGCGGTGCAGCCTTGCGTAGCGACTCGACCGCTTCCGCAGTGAGCGGGTGCCAATAGCGCATGGCGATAACGGATACTGGATCAATTTCGTTGGATAAGGCTTCGATGAGAGCTCCTCGCTGCCGGCCGGTCAAGGTCCCAATCGGCGAGCGGCCGCCAATCTCGGCGTACTTGCCCCTCACAGGAACGGATCGTCGGGAAGAAATCAGCTTTGCCAGCGGGCGCCGCAAGAAACCGAGCGGTCCCATGGGAATAATGTCCGGGTCGAGAAACAAATTGAGAAGAAATGGCTCGACGGCGTCGAGCGAATCCGGTCCGCCCAGCTGGAACATCACTATCCCGATCTTTTTCTTCTTTGCCAACTACTTGCCCCGGTTCAAGGAATTCTTCAAGCGATCGAGTTCTACGCGTAGTGACGAGGTGCGTTTCGCAATGGTCAGATAAAAAACAAAAAACACGGCCCAGCCGATGACATACGCCGCGAAAACGCTGTCTAAACTTGTCATATTGCCTCCGCCTCGCGGCGTACGACCTCAAAATCTGTGCGCAACTTTTCCAGCCGATAGCGCTCCGCGATCAAGAACACCATCAAAGCGTGCATCGCAAGCACGCTAAAGAAAAACACTTTGTTCATAGTTGGATCAAGTCCGGAACCTGGACCTCCCATGATGACGGGGGCAGGATGCTGGGTGCGCCACCAGCGGATTGCTCCAAAGACGATAGGGACATCGATGAACGCGAAGATCCCGAAGAGCGCGCTAAGAAGCGCGCGACGATCTGGTTCCTCGATCAATGTGCGCAAAAGCAGGTAGGAGATGTAGAGAAGCCAGAGCACAAATGTGGAAGTCAGGCGCGCGTCCCAGGTCCAATAGATTCCCCACGCTGGCTTGGCCCAGATGGGCCCTGTGATCAGAACCACGGTGATGAATGCCAGACCGACCTCCGCGGACGAAATGCCGAGCGAGTCCCACCGCTCTTCGCGCCGCCAGACGTAGAGGAGGTTGGCGACGAAACAGATGAAAAACGCGGTCATTCCGGCCCATGCGGCGGCGGCATGGAAATAGAAAATTCGCTGGAGTACGTGCATCGTTTTCTCTTCTGGAGCGATAAAAAAAGATGCATAAGCGGCAGCGCCGACCAGAAAGAGAACGAACGCACCGATCATCGCGCGTTTCCACATAGTGCTTCATTCCTCCAGAAGATATTCGCCGAAAAGCCATAGCGCCGTCAAAAAGACCAAATCGAAAACGGCGAGGAAGCCGATTCCCTTCCACTGTACAAAAGGTGTGCGTT
>DATEWL010000333.1:0-2825 GCA_035258025.1 Candidatus Acidiferrum sp.
ACTGTGTCGCCGTCAATGCCATTGATGGTGCCGTAGATACCGCTGTTGGTGACCACTTTGTCGCCGGATTTGAGCGCGGCGATCATCGCCTGCATTTTTTTGCGTTGCCGCTGTTGCGGAAGAATGAGCATTACGTAAAAAATGGCCATCACTACGACCATCATCACGAGGGGATTGCCGAGCAGGCTTGCAGGTCCCGAAGCCTGGAAGAAAATCGCTGCCATGGTCGTCAAGAAGTGCATCGTTCCTTTCACTTATTACGGGCCAGCCCAATACCTCTGGGGACGGAATCAGCCCGGCGGGTTTAGCTGCCCCGCTCTCACAGCCCGCCGGATTCTCTGCTCGTGTTGCCGCGCAGGTCAGCCTCGGTGCAAACCGGGCCGCTCTTGAAGAATCTCGGACGCTATTCCGGTCCAACGTTCAGGCCGGGCCTACAGCATAGCGTGCGTGCATCTCAGATGAGAAATTCGCTAGGTTCCCAAACTCGATAGCCTCGCGGATTTGCCGCATTAAGTCAAGGTAAAAGTGGACATTGTGGTGGGTGGCCAGGATCGCCGCGGTGAGTTCCCCGGCAGCGAAAAGATGACGAAGATACGCGCGCGTGTAGCGCCGGCAAACGGAGCAGGAGCAGCTCGGATCGGGCGGGAGCTGGTCCATGGCGTAGCGTGCGTTCTTGATGAGCACGCGGCCTTCGCTGGTGTAGAGGCACGCGTGGCGCGCCGCGCGCGTTGGGAGCACGCAATCCATCATGTCGATGCCGAGCGCGACGTAGTCGGCGATTTGCTCGGGTTTTCCAACACCCATTAAGTAGCGCGGACGATCGCGCGGCAAAAGCGCCGTGACTTCGCCGGTCATTTCACAGGTCAATGAGTGAGGTTCGCCGACGGCAAGCCCACCGACGGCGTATCCTGGGAAATCTAATTCCAGAAGTTGCTGCGCGCTCGCTCGCCGCAAATCAGCAAAAGTCGCGCCTTGCACGATGCCGAATTGCCATTGCGAAAGGCCGCCGTTGCGGCTGGCTTGTTCCAGAGAATACGTTCGCGCACGCCCAGCCCATTTCGTCGTACGCGCTACCGCAGCTTCGGCCTTATCGCGCGGCGCGGGAGTCTCGATGCACTCATCCAGCACCATCGCGATGTCCGAGCCGAGCGCCAGCTGAATCTCCGCCGCCTTTTCCGGCGTGAGCATGTGCTCCGAGCCGTCTAGGTGCGAACGAAACCGCACGCCCTCATCCGAGACTTTGCGCAGCTCCGAAAGACTGAACACTTGGAAGCCGCCGGAGTCGGTAAGAATCGCTCGTGGCCACGACATGAATTTGTGCAGACCGCCAAGCTTGCGCACGGCTTCATGCCCCGGCCTCAAGTACAAATGATAAGTGTTGGAGAGAATGATTTCAGCGCCCAGTTCTTCGAGCGCTTCGTTGCGCAGGCCCTTCACGGTTGCCCGCGTACCCACCGGCATAAAGAACGGCGTCTGCACCGCGCCATGCGGCGTGTTAAGCACGCCTCGCCGCGCCCCAGTCGGATCGGTTTTTCCTATTTCAAACGAAAAACTCACTCAGTGAGTGTATCAGGAGAAAGCGAACGCGAATCCCACACGGCAGACCACATACGCGGCCCACACACTGAACGCGACCACATAGGGCTTGCTGCCCTTGAGCTTCTTCGGGCTCGTGACTGCAAATCCGATAGCGATAAGAATGAGCGTCCAGAAAGTGAACACGTCGAACGATTTGAGGAGCGCAACTAGCCACTTCGCCGAATCATCCGGCAAAAATGCGGCAAGATTTGTCGCGACTGGATTGTCCAGGTCGATCGTCCCTGGCGCCTTGAGGAATATCACAAGCAAGAACAGAGGACTGCTGATAAGCCCGGTCATGAAAGCGTGAGCAGTGATGGCCATGGCCGTGCTAAAGTTCGTGCTCGCTCCGCCAAGCAGGCTGTAAGCTCCCCACATCACCAGAGCCATGATGAGTGCGATAAGCAATGGACCCAGAGTGCCGAACACGTATGTAGAAATCGGCGCAAACTTGGCGCCAGCTTCTATGCGCTGTTCCTTTTGTTCCGTGGACAATTGCGCCCCCTGCGGGCTTTTCTCGATCTGCTGGCTCATGAATTCACGCCAGTTCACGCGCTGATTCAAGCCAAAGCTCACTGCAATGCTGAGAATCGTCAGCAATACTATGGGTAGCACCCACCCCGGCTTTCTAACGATATCTTCAAACGTTTTTTGCGGCGAAAATAGCACGCCAAATACGCGGCTGATCGCGCTCATTTGGGGCTGCGGCTCAGGCGCAGCCGGGGAAACAGCTGTTGTCGTTGCCATCGGAAAAATCCTCCACCACGCGGTTTGAAGACGCTCTCTACCAGGCATTACGCAGGGAGCCTCGCAAAGATTTCGATGGGCGGATTCTAGCCTAATTGCGGTGCCGTTGTCAGAACTTGCCGCTCACCACGGAAGAATTCCGGACTGCCTCTTGACAGGCGATGCCGTTTCATATACTGTTGGTTCTAGGCAATACTGTGGACCGGTCCGACGCGCCAGCAACCAAGCTGGCGTTTTTGCTTTTTAGGGGCGAGTCACTAGCTCCTGCCCCGCGCCAAACTGTTTCCCGCGCTTCTCGGTAGCGCGAACATGGGAACGCATAGCAAGCGCCGCAAACCCTTGCCCCCTCACGCGTTTACTTCACAACCTCTCCGGATACCCCTGGGCTTGGAGGGCCCCGTCGGCAAACTTTGGAATATGCGCAGTGCCTCCCAGTTCAGCAGCACTGCTAAATCCTTTAGACGCAACGTTTACAAAAAACAAGGGGGCTGACCGTTGTC
>DATEWL010000334.1:0-2420 GCA_035258025.1 Candidatus Acidiferrum sp.
CGTCAAAGGCGCAAACGACACGCTCTCGCCCGAAGACATCGATGCTGCCGCGCCCCTTCTGCGTAAAGCCGACACCATCGTGATGCAATTCGAAATTCCGCTCCGCACCGTGTATCACACCGTCCGCTTCGCGGAATCGGAAGGCATCCGCTGCATCGTAAATCCCGCGCCCGCACAAGCAGTGGACTTCAAGCAACTAACCGGCGCCGAGTATTTCATCCCTAACGAAACCGAAGCGGAGCTCATCGCCGGCATGCCCGTCCATTCGCTCGAGGACGCCACAAGGTGCGCCAATTTTCTTTTGCGCCAGGGAATGAAGCGCGTCGTCCTCACGCTCGGCCAGCGCGGAGCACTTCTCGCCGGCCCCGAAGGCACCGAATTGATTCCCGCGTTCAAAGTGGAAGCCATCGACACAACTGGCGCCGGCGACGCTTTCATCGGCAGCTTCGCCGTTTTTCTCGGCGAAGGCATGCAAGAAAAAGAAGCGCTCACGCGCGCAAATCTCTATGCAGCCCTTTCCACGACCGCAGTGGGAACACAGAAGTCTTTTCTGAATCGGGCTGATTTCGAAAGAGAATGGCAGTTCCACAGCACCCGCCTGTGAACGCGCCTATCCAAAGTGATAAGATTTCCTTTGTACCCAGAATCGACCTTCGCCTAAGAGAATCTCAAGATGTCCAACGTGACCAGAACACCCGGCAGCACACCTAGCTTGGACAAGCGCGCCCCGGAAGCCCCCATTTCTCCGGCTGATACGGCCCTCGCTCATTTGCGCGGCCGCGCGCTTCAGGCAAATAGCGGCGTCCCTCTCAATCTCGATTGGGTCGAGGACGTTCGCGTCAACACCAGCGCCGTCGAACGCCGCGCCCAATCGCTCGCCACCCGCCGCACCGTAAAAAAAGACTACCAAGCCGCTTGGCTTCTCCGCGCTATCTCCTGCATGGATTTAACGACGCTCTCCGGCGACGACACGGACGAACGCGTCCGCCGCCTCTGCGCTAAAGCCCGCCAGCCCATCCAGCACGAACTCGTTGCAAAACTCGGCATCGAATCGCTCGACATCAAAGTCGCCGCCGTCTGCGTCTACCACGTCTTTGTCGAAACCGCCCGCCGCGCCCTCGAAGGCAGCGGCATCCGCGTAGCTGCCGTCTCAACGGGCTTCCCCGCCGGCCTTTCTCCCCTTTCCGAGCGCGTTGACGAAATCCGCCGCTCCGTCGAAGCTGGTGCCGATGAAATCGACGTAGTCATCACCCGCGCCCACGTCTTCGCCGCGAAATGGCAGGCCCTCTACGACGAAGTCGCAGCGTTCAAACACGCCTGCGGCCCCGCCCACATGAAAGTCATCCTCGGCACCGGCGATCTCCTCACACTCCGCAACGTAGCCCGCGCCAGCGTAGTCGCCATGATGGCAGGCGCCGACTTCATCAAAACTTCGACGGGTAAAGAACCAGTCAACGCAACTCTCCCCGTCGGCCTGGTAATGACGCGCGCCATCCGCGAATTCGCCAACCAAACAGGCTTCGCCGTAGGCTTCAAACCCGCCGGCGGCATTCGCACCGCCAAACAATCCCTCGAGTGGCTCTCTCTAATGAAAGACGAACTCGGCCCATCCTGGCTAAAATCCGATCTTTTCCGTTTCGGCGCCAGCGGCATGTTAGCCGACATCGAGCGCCAACTCGAACACCACGCCACCGGCCGCTACTCCGCCGACTACCGCCACCCCATCGCCTGAAAAAATGAAGCAAACTCTTTACATCGAAGCTCATTCATCAACGCAGAACCTCATGGGTTGCGCAAACTGCAATATATGTGTCATTCCGAGGGCGGTTTTTCGCCCGAGGAATCTGCCTTTTCCGTGCTTTTGCCGCGTCGGGAGCTTCTGAATGAGCATCGTCGAAAAATTCGTCACCATGGACTACGGCCCCGCCCCCGAGGATCCCGGCGAAGCCGTCGCCTGGCTCGACCGCCACAAACGCCGCTTCGGCCACTTCATCAATGGCGCGTTTCAAGCTCCGCTCGACGGAAAATACTTCGACACTACCGATCCTTCCACCAACGAAAAACTGGCAGAAGTCGCACAAGGTTCCACGGCCGACATCGACGCCGCCGTAAAAACCGCCCGCAACGGTCTCCCGCAATGGCAATCACTAACTCCCCACGCCCGCGCGCGCTATCTCTACGCCTTAGCCCGCCAAATCCAAAAACATTCCCGCCGCCTGGCTGTCCTCGAAACTCTCGACAACGGCAAACCCATCCGCGAAAGCCGCGACATCGACATCCCTCTAGTAGCCCGCCATTTCTACTACCACGCCGGCTGGGCGCAACTCCTCGCCCAGGAATTCCCTGGCTACGAAGCTTGTGGAGTCGTCGGCCAAATTATCCCCTGGAATTTCCCGCTCCTTATGCTCGCCTGGAAAATT
>DATEWL010000335.1:0-9507 GCA_035258025.1 Candidatus Acidiferrum sp.
AGACTTCTTCGGGGGGAAGCCCAAGCGCACTGCGAAGACTGTAATTGTCTTCGCGCCACTGCGCGATCTGGCGGTCAAAGAGTTGTTGAAATGGCGGCGAGGTCCACGTCACTGCGTGAACGCCATTGGTGATGGCCTCGATCGGAACTTCCGGAAACATCTGCCGAGATGTGACACCGTGCTGCTTGGCCACGCCATTGACGTACGTGCTGAGGCTGAGCGCCAGGTACGTCATATTTAAATGGGCTCCGCGCGCCGCAGCTTCCTGCAAGTCCGGATAGTTTTGTTCGGTTTGCAAAGAGCGCTTCACGAGCTCGGCGACGGCAGCGTCCTTGAGATCGAAAAATTTACTCTGCTGCGGAAAAACACGCGTGAGATATTCGATCGGGAAACGGTCATGGCCGGCAGGCACCGGCGTGTGCGTGGTGAACATGCACTTGGCCCGCACTTTTTCGATGTCTTCGCCGTTGATGGCGGTGCGCCCCGCCTTTACCGCTTCCTCGCCTAGCAACTCCAGCGAGAGAAGGGCGGCATGTCCCTCGTTCATGTGATAGCGAGTGAGATCTTCGTACCCAAGCGCGCGCAGCATGCGCACGCCGCCGATGCCCAGCAAAACTTCCTGGCACAACCGATAATAGGAATCGCCGCCGTAAAGCCCGCCGGTCAGATTGCGATCCCATTCGGTATTGGAAGGGAGATCGGCGTCGAGAAAATAGACCGGCACCACAAAGCCCCGCACACCTTTGACGTCATAGCGCCAGCAGCGAAGTTCGACGCGGCGATTTTCCAAAGGTACGGTTACACGCGTAGTTTCTTCCTTGAGAAAATCTTCGACTTTCCAAACGACGGCTTCTTCTGTTTGGGTGCCGTCTTCGGAGAGATGTTGAGAAAAGAATCCCCGGCGGTAGAGGAGCGAGACCGCGACCATGGGCAAGCGAAGGTCGGCGGCGGCGCGGATGGTGTCTCCGGCGAGCACACCCAAGCCGCCGCTATAGCTCGGCATGGCGTTCTCGAGCGCAATCTCCATGGAAAAATAGGCGACAAATCGTTTAACTGAATTCGCTTGCGTGGACATCTCTCTCGCTTCTCCGCTGGCCGCCGCGACGGCAGCCCTGCGGGGAAAATGCGACACAACTGACCTTTAATTGTCGGGGAAACGCCGCGCTCAATCAAGCAAGTAGAAAGGATTGGTTGCTATGTGCGTTTCAGGATGATTACATGCCTCTGTACAGGAATGCCTGTCCCACCATTCCATTCATCAATTCTATTTGTCCGGCGCGGGGCGAGCTTGGGGTGTCGGGCGAGTGAGTAGATCGACGTACTCCTTGTAAAATTTCTCCTTGTCGAGATCTTTTTGGACGTCGACGAGGACTTCGCCCATCCCGGGTTGATGGCCAGGGGCCCAGGCGAGCGTGTCGCCGTAAGATGCGCCGTGATTCACTTCCACATCGACGTAGAGCTTCTGCCACTTGGTGATAAAGCTCGGATCGAGCCAGGCGACGGCGGCGAGTTCATCCCAGAGATAGTTCGCTTCCGCATATTTCGCTACGTATTGCGCGGCAGGTGTGGGGCTCTTTGCAACCTGCTCGATGAGGCTCTTCTCCATGCGCGTCTTGACGGAAATGTCTACCGTGGTAAGAACGATTCGCGGCCATTGGGCATGGAGCACAGCGTGTGACGCCTCCGGATCCATCCAGAAGTTAAATTCGCGGCGCGGGCTGAGGTTAAATTCAGGGTCGTCAGCCTGCGGATTCATGCTCCCGCCCATGACAATCAGCTCCTTCGTGAGCTCAGAGAAGTGCGGGTCCAAAGCAATAGCCACGCCCAGGTCGGTCATCGGTCCGGCAGCATAGATGGTGACTTCATGCGGGTATTGATGAACCATGCGAACCATGAAATGAGCGGCGTCTTCGGTGGATGCCTTGGTTGTGGGAGCACCTTCGGGCATGGGCGGAATTTCGTATGGGCCGTGGACGGGGTGGCGGCCGGCGAAATTCCAGGCGCCCTGATAAATGATCTTGCCGTAGAGGGTTTCCCACTTGGCGATGTATTCCTTGGAATTCACAAGTGGAAAAACGGCGCCAGGAACTACCGGAATGTCCGTGCGGCCGATGATTTCCAGCAGGCGTAGCGTGTGCTGCACCTCCTCGTCGCGCCAAGCATCGCCTGTAAGAACAGTGATGCCAAGAACATCGGTCTCCGGCGAATTAATGAGCGTGAGAATGGCCTGCATGTCCGTGCCGCCGGGACCGGCACAGTCCTGATCAATGATGACCTTGTGCTTGGTCTGTGCGTGAACTGGCAGAGTAAAGAGCACAGCGAGAATCGAGAGCCGCGCGAACGAGCTAGCCCAAGGCATCGAGCATTTCCTTTCCGGAATGGTCTGCGAAGAATCGAGAGAGGATGATAAACCAGCCCCGTGGAGGAGGCCAGCGCCTCCAGCAAAAACGCGGCCCACCGAAACTGAGGTGGGCCGGCCAGATTCAAATTGAATCGCCGTGTTGCAGTTCGCGATTAGAACGTAAGCTTCAGTCCAAACTGGACGAGGCGCGGGTTGTTTACGGTCGAGTTGACCGCGCCGAAGCCGAAGCCGTTGATGTCGTTCAAGGGCATGCCGAACTGCGCGTGGTTGAAGAGATTGAAGATTTCCGCCCGGAAATTCAGACCCATGTTTTCCCAAGGCAGCTTGAACTGTTTGATCACGGAGAAATCGGTATTCACGAAATCCGGACCGTAGACGGGAACACGACTGGCGTTGCCGAGTTGACCCGGTGTGGGCGGCGCAAAGCAGGCTGGGTTAATGTACTGAGTCTTGGTTTGGTTGGCGTAGGGATTGCAGCCGGCAACCTGGTCCGGACGCTCAAAAGAGTTGCCGTTGCCACCCGTGTTGAAGGAGACGCCTGAGGTATTGTTACTGTCAATCAAGGGGAAAGCGAAGCCGGAAGTGATTTTTTCGATCAGCGTTACCTGCCAGCCGCCCAGCAGAGAATTCGTCACGTTGCTCCAGTCGGAGCCGAACTTCTTGCCTCTGCCAAACGGCAAATCATAGATGATGCTGGCAGTAAAGTTGTTGTGAAGATCGAGTTGAGACGGGGCCCAATCCAGATTCGCCCAATTCGGCAGCGGGAAGTACGGCGCGCTCAGCAATGACCCGAGGCCGTCGCTAAGCCCATTGTCGTAAGTATGCGAATACGTGTAGGAGATCAGCGCATAAACGCCGTAACGGGAACTCTTGGTCTCGGCCTTCGCTTGAAAGGAATTATAAGTGGTTTTGCCGAGGTCTCCGAATTCCAGAATGGCGTTGAAGTTTGGTGGAGTGTAGGGCGAGACGAAAGGAGCGCCGCCGGGGCCGCAACCTAGAGTATAAGTTCCTCCGGCAACACATGCCGTAGGACCGTTGGTGTCGATGGCGTTACCGGCGACCAGGATGTGGTTGCCACGCGAACCGGCATAGCCAGCGGTGAGCACGATGTTGCCAGGCAACTGGCGCTCGATGTTGGCGTTGTACTGCAGCACCTGTCCGCTCCGCCAGTCCCGCGGTTGGTAGAAATATGTCCCGCTAAACGTGGATAGAGTCGGCGGAGTGTTGAAAATTTGAAATCCGTTAGAGATGCTGGTTACGGCGCCGCCCGGGCCGCAAGCCGGAGTATTACCGGATGGGGTAGAAACTGGGCAGCCCCCGAACTGGAAAACGTCGCCCTCGGCGAAAAAGGGTGGGTTCTGCCAAAGGCCCTGCGCGCCCTGGCTCCAGGCGGAATCGTGGTAAATGGAGAAGCCGCCGCGGAGGACGGTCTTGTCGCTGCCAAGGAGTTTATAGGCGGCACCGATGCGTGGTTCGAGGGCGGTCCAATCCATGTGGATGCCGGCGGAACCGCCAATACCGTTCTGATTGGCGACGAGGAGCTCACCAGTGGTGGCAAACGCGCCAGTAGCGATGGTGGGCGGAAGGTAATCGGCCATGCGCCCGGCGGCCTCGGTGATGGGTGTGGACAGATCATATGCCAAACCAATATTGAGGGTTAGATCCTTGGTGACTCGCCAATCGTCCTGGACGTAGGGGCGGATGATTTTCCAGCGGCGGCCGGTGACCGGGCCGTTGAAAGTCTGATCGTGTTCGGAGATGCTCACATAGCCCAAGCTTAGATCAGCTTCGGCATTACCGGAGAATGCGCCGAGGGGAATCCAGAAACCATCCTGGAAGGCTTCGGCGCCGACGTTCATCTGATTGGCTCGGACATCAATTCCGACTTTAATTTCGTGCTTGCCGCGAATCAAGTCGAGGGAATCGGCAAACGTAAAGATATTGGTTCCACCCTGAAATGGAGTGTAGCCGCGATCGCCGAGGGACCATAAGCCGCCGTTGAACAACACCGAAACCAAGCCGCAGCTATAAGCTCCCGGGGTACACGTCGCGCTACCGGGCGTGCCGGTGCAGCCGAGATTGGCGCCGGGGATTCCGATGCCAGCAAGGTTGGCGGAACTGCAGCTGCCCGTTCCCTGCGAAGTGATGTAGTTGAAGATGCGGTTGTAGCCAAAGCTCGCCGTGTTCACCGTCGTGGCTGAAAAAACATGGGTTTCGCCGATGGCCACGTTGCGGGCGTGATTGACGATGCCCTGATTGCTGCCGAAGGCGTTGGCCTCAGCAAAACCGCCGGTAAAGCCGCCAGGAACGAAGGAGCCGGCATCGTCGTAGCTAAAGCGAGCGAAGATATTGTCGTTGGCCGAAAAGGTGTGGTCCACACGGATGTCAAACTTCGTTTCATAGAGGCTGCGGACTGGTTCGCTTACGAAATTGAATCCCTGAGCGGGATTGTTGGCGTTCGGGAAGGGATACAAATTCACCAAGGCCGCACCGAGGGGGTTGATCAAAGCGGCGGGTATTTTGGCGCAGTTGACGCCGGGAACCTGGCTGCCGTTCGGATTGACGGCGGTAGGCGGACCACTGGCACTGCCAGTGCACTGAAAAGGGGTACCGCCCGTGTAGGGGTTGGTGATTGAAGTGGGGGAAACTGGAGCCCCGAAAGGATCGGCGCTGAAGTCCGCGTAGCGCTGCGCCGCGCTCGTGTGCATCGCAGCGCTGGGGACTAGACCGGTAAACGTGATGCCATGAAGTTGACCCTTTTGCTCGCCATCGACGAAGAAGAAAGTTTTGTTCTTGCGAATAGGACCGCCGATGGAGCCGCCAAATTGGTTCAGATTGAATTTCTCCGGAGAAGTCGCAAAGAAGCTCTTGGCATCGAGCGAGGTATTGCGAAAGAACTCGAACAAGGAGCCGTGGAAGTCGTTGGATCCGGATTTTGTATTGACCAGCACGGTCGGGCCTGCGCGGGTTCCGTATTGGGCGGAGTAGTTGTAGGTCAAAACTTTGAATTCTTGAATGTCATCGATCGAGGAAAAAGTCCCGATACCGCCGGCTGTCAATTCGTTGTTGTCTACGCCATCCAGGATCCAGTCGGTGCTGTTGGGGCGCGAGCCGCCGACAGATAGCGAGAAGGATCCGCGTGCGGCCACCTCACTGCTGGCAGCGGACGTGAAAAAGCTATTGGGGTTCGTCTCCGCCGTTGCGCCGGGGGTGAGAGTGGCAAGTTGCACGAAGTCGCGCCCATTCAGAGGAAGCTGCGCGACCTGTTGCGCGTTGATGACCTGACCGAGGGAGGGATTGGCGGTTTCTACCGTTACGGCGGACGCGGACACTTCTACCGTCGAGGAAACCGTGGACGGTGCGAGCGAAAAGTTCAATTCGCGCGCCTCTTCGACTTGCAGGCGCACATCCTTGTTCTCGGCGCTCTGAAAACCCTGAAACTCGACTCGCACGGTAAAGATTGACGCCGGTAGCAATGGAATAAGGTAGTGTCCTTCTTCGTCCGTTTTCGCCTGCCGTGAGACGCCGGTGCCTTGCGAGGTGGCAGTAACCGTGGCCCCACTGATGGCCGAGCCGGATTTGTCCGTGACAGTGCCCGAAAAACTGCCAGCGGCTTGTCCGTAGAGTGCCGGAGAAACGGAAAGCGCGATCGTAGATACCAACAGAAGAAAAAGTATTCTGAACCTCATGAGTGACGCCCCTTTCGACAACCCCTGTTTACGACGATTGCGATGGCACAGCCCCGGCCCCAAATGTGTTATCTCGCGTGGCGGCGAAAAAAGTTTCCACAGCTATTGGTTTCAAAAACTGTCCAGGACCAGAACAATCGAACAAAGGAAAAACTCGATGCAGGGTCGTGGCACACACTGCGGAAACAATCTTTATGCGAAGCCGCGAATGTGAACAAATGTTAACAGTCCCCAGGACATTCCCCCAGTCGTATCAGTGGCCGTAGGCTAGCGTCCGGTTGAGAGAAGTGTCAAGACAAAAGTAATGTTTGGAACGATTTGTGGTGGAAAACTATTCAAGGATATTTTGATTTTGCAATGAATTCAAAATTTTGATGGAGGTTGCGGAGAAAAAAGAGCCCCAGAAGCGGTGTGCCGGGAATCGGAAGTACCGAAACGGGAATGGCCCGGATGTCGGCTATAATCACGCACCGTGTCCGCGAAAAACATTTTGGATGATGTGCGCGTCGTCGAGTTGAGCGAAGCGCTTGCCGGCCCTTACTGCGCGATGCTGCTCGGGGATTTCGGCGCCGATGTCATAAAAATCGAGCGGCCGGGAGTGGGCGATCAGTCGCGAGGCTGGGGACCGCCGTTTGTGGGCAGCGAATCTGCCTATTTTCTTGGAGCGAACCGTAACAAGCGATCGGTTGCGTTGAATTACGATCACCTACAGGGAGCAGAGGCGCTGCGGAAGCTGATCTCCGCTTCCGATATTTTTATTTGCAATCAACCCTCCTTGGCTTCTTTGAAGAAGCGTGGGATCAACGCGGAAACACTACGTGAGAAAAATCCCCGCCTCATCTACTGCAGCATCACGGGCTACGGCTTTACGGGACCCAAAGCGGGCCGGCCTGGCTATGACATTCTCGCGCAAGCTGAGGCTGGCGTGATGAGCTTTACGGGCGAGCCAGACGGAAGCCCGATGCGCTATCCGATAGCGATTGCGGACATGACCTGTGGCATGTACTCGGCCATGGGAATTTTGGCAGCGCTCTACGCGCGCGAAAAAACGGGCCGCGGGCAGTATTTGGATATGGCGCTACTCGATTCGCAACTGACTTGGCTGGCGAATGTCGGAAGCAGCTACTTGAACGCGAAAGCCTCGCCAAAACGCTGGGGCAACGCCCATCCAAGCATCGTGCCCTATGAGGTGTTTCGCGGCTCGGATGGCCGGTCCTTTGTTGTAGGAGTGGGAACGGAAGCACTATGGAAGAAGTTTGTCCGCATGATGAGAATAGAGAACGGCGTCGGCCAAGATGAGAAGTTCCGGACAAACGCGCTGCGAACCAAGAATCGCGTCGATCTAATACCTCTTCTGCAAAAGATGTTTGATGGCCAGGCCGCGAACGTTTGGCTCGAACTATTGGCAGCAGCGCAGATTCCTGCCGCTCCCATCAACTCAGTCGAAGAGGCTGTGAACGACGCGCAGACGCTAGCGCGCAACATGATTGTGCAGCTCGAGCATCCGGCATTAGGGATGGCACGCAGCATCGGGAATCCAATTAAATTTTCGGAAACGCCGGTCAGTTACCGCCTGCCGCCGCCACTGCTTGGCGAACACACGAGCGAAGTTCTGCGAGAGCTTGGCTATTCAGAAGAGGAAGCGCGCGATATATCGGCCGCGACGAACTGACACCTTGCTCTGCGAAGTGGCAAGGATCGCATACACGCAAACCGAGTTCGGCTGCGCGTAAAACTAGAACAGAGAAGGCCGTGCAGAGCCGCCCAGCAGCGAGTTGTTAACGTTCACGATGGTGTGTGTGCCCTCGCTGCCTCCCCACGAAAATAGCAAGTACACCTGTGGGAAGCCTCCAGCGCGGAGGGTTAAACCCGTGGAAAAGCTGTGCAGCCATGGGCTGGATCCAAGCCCGCCGCGTGTGAGCGCCACTTTTCCTTCGTCAACCATAAAGGTAAAGCCCAGCGGCAAACTGCCGATGGAGTGCTCAAAGCTCTCGCGAATCAGCAGAACGTTCGGCGCGCGAAAGCGATAATCCTGATAGCTGCTCAGCGACTGGTTTCCGTTGATATCGGAACCGCCTAGCGTTGGCTGAAAATAAAACGGCACGATGTCGCCACCTGGCGTCATCGAGAGCGCCGAATAAACGCGCACGCCAAAACTGCCCTGAAGATCCCTGCTAAGCTCCTTGCACTCTGAGCCGGACGCGCCCTGCGTGGTGAGACATTCGTGGTGTTGCGCGAATTTGTCCACGGAGCATTCCGCATTTTCCGAGTCCCTATCTATGGAGCACTCGTCCGGACCGTTCGTATCTCTTGGCACGATGAAACGGGTAGTCTTTCGGTAGATGGCGAACTGATGAGATAAATCCGTGGTCAGTCGCTGAAAGGAAAACGTCGAGTTTCCAGGTGCGACGTATTGCTGGTAGTTGAGGTTGTAGTCCAGGTGAACGAAATCATTCAACAGCACCGGGCGCATACGGACACCCTCGCCAAGCTGCAGAGTACCGGGCTGGTTCGTGAGTCCTGGCGCGGTGGCTTCCGTGTAGAGCGCGCCAATGGTCGGGCTCGGCTGGCCGAGGCTCGGGAAAATATCCACGAATCGTCCGTTCATTTCGGCGTAGAAGGCTGCGCTCAGCTTCGCGTAAAACGGCTTGATTACGCTCGCGCCGACAATCGTCTCCCGCATGCCGTAAAACGAGCGGCCCGCCTCGGTTGTGTTCGGCCCCAATCCAAAGTAGGTGAGCTTGTTTAGCGTGATCGTTTGGGCGTAGACATTGATGACAGGTCGCTCAGGCAGAGCGGTGAGGTTGGGCTTCAAGTTGCGGCCCTTTGTGCCAAACTCGACGGTGGGAGCCTTCTCGTGCGTATTCACAAGTTTTAGATAAACACCCGCGCGCCAGGATTCGTTATCGGATGCGACCGCGTCCGAATCCCATGTGATGCGCCAGTTTTCCGTAGTTTTGTGGCCCACGTAAGCAAGCCCGACCCCGAAACCATTCTGTGGAGCGATGCTGCCGACGGCGATATGCAAGGGTTGCCCGGTGAAGAGCTCCTGTCCGCAATCAATAAGTTTTTTTAGGTCGAAACAACTATGCTGCAGCTTGTAAAGCTCCGAAGGATTGTCGGGCCCGGTGTCCGCGGATGCCGCGGGCTGTTGCGCACTAATCACGGGCGCTGCAAGTGCAATCAGCAGAAGAATTACGGCGGCGCGGGGCATCTGGACCTCCATCACTTTTTCGCAGGCTTTCCGGCGTGTGTGTGCAGGAGAGCGGTGGCCTTGTGAACGTAGGCGCTCACATCGGCTTCCGTTTTTAGAGACTTCATGTCGATATTGAGCAACGTGGTCAGCTCATGCACATGCTTGATCAGCGCCTCGCGCATGTGCAGCGCTTGGGATCGCAACAAAGTCCCGGCCGGACGGTTGGGGTTGTATGCACCGGGATCTGTCTTCGGAACGTT
>DATEWL010000336.1:0-2624 GCA_035258025.1 Candidatus Acidiferrum sp.
CACGACAATCGCTCACGGGTTTCTAACGCTGTCTTTGATCAGCCACTTTATGAGCGAGGCGATTCGAATCGAAAGTGGTGTGCGGCTGGCGGTGAATTACGGGTTGAATCGTGTGCGCTTCCCTGCTGCCGTGCGGGCCGATTCCAGGATTCGCGCACGCGTGTCGGTGCTGACTTTGAAAGAACCTCCTGATTCCGTTGAAGCGACTTATGCGGTAACGATCGAAAGCGAAAAGTCCGAAAAGCCTGCTTGCGTTGCGGAGTGGATCGTTCGCTACTACTTGTGATCCATTTGAAATTGACTGCAGCTGTGGCGAGCTCGAATCTGAATTGAGAAATACGCTCTAGATTTGTCCAGTTTGCGCGCCGTGCAAAGCGGCGCGCAGGAGGACCTGGATTCTCTCGGGCATGGATGCAAAGCGCTCGTCTTTGGTAAGGCCCTGGCGGTAGCGAAAGTAAATCTGTTGCACGATGACCGCAAGTTTGAAACGCGCGAAAGTGAGATAGAAAGCGATCTGGGAAGCATCGCACCCCGTTTTTCGCGCGTAGTGCTGTACGAATTCTTGCCTTGTAAAGCTGCCGGGATGAGTTGTGGGTCCCCAGCGATTTTGCTGCAACTCCTCTGGATCCGTTGCATCCACCCAATAGGCCAATGCAGTGCCGAGATCTGAGAGACAGTCGCCGATGGTGCACATCTCCCAATCGAGGACGCCGATTATTCTTGTGACGTCGCTCGAATCGAGCACGACATTGTCGTATTTGTAGTCATTGTGGATCAGGGAGACTACGCTCGTGGAGGGCATGCACTGCTGCATCCACGCAGAGATCTTCTCCACTTCCGGATAGTCGTGCGTTTTGGAACCGTGGTAGCGTTCGATCCACCCGCGAACCTGCCGTTTCAGATAGCCCTCCGGCCTGCCCAGATCAGAGAGACCCACGGCAGCGTAATCCACACGGTGCAGATGAATGAGGTTGTCGACAAAAGATTCGCTGAGCCGCCGTGCTTTTTCAGCTGGAAAATCCAACCCGTGCGGCAGGTTTCTGCGAAGGATGATGCCGCGGATCGGTTCCATCACGTAGAACGGTGCGCCGAGGATTGAATCGTCGTCACAATATAGAAGCACTTCGGGAGCTGGGGCGTAGACGGAGTGGAGCTTTGAGAGCACGCGAAATTCGCGGCCCATATCGTGGGCGGACTTGACCTTGCTTCCGAAGGGCGGCCGCCGAAGCACCAACTCCCTCGCACCGAGCTGCAATGAGTAAGTCAAGTTGGAATGACCGCTCGGAAATTGGCGGACCTGGAGCGCGCCCGCTTCGTTGGGAAAGTGACGGCGCAAGTAGGGTTCGAGCGTGGCCAAGTCAAGCTCTTCGCCCTGTCGAATAGCCGCTGGATGGTCCAGCAAGTCGCTCATCGGAAAGTCTCCCTAACGATAGGTCAACATTGCCGGATCGCTGATATGCCCGTGAGAATTGAAACCGCTGAGCGTAAATCGCTCCGCGGCGTAGAGAAATTCACTCCAAGAAGAGTTCCGCGACATCCAACTCACTTGTAAAGTGCTCTCCGGAGAAAGCTGCAACGCACGCTGCATGGCAAGAGCGATGGGACCACCGGAAGTAAAAATCGCGACGCGTTCACCGCGGCTGCCGGCCGCGAGGAACTTCGCCAGGCCGGAATTCACCCGGGAGCAAAACTCCAGCCAGGTTTCGACACCTGGCGGACAAATCGCGCCGCGCACCCATTTACTAATGACGGCTTCGAACAGCTTTTGAAAAGTGGCACGCCGTCCAGCTGAGTCGGACGACGACTTAAACGCGGCGTGGAGAGCTCGGATGCTCTGATCGTTTTCCATCAATCCAGGCAGGCTGTGTTCGAGCACGGCTTCGCCTTGATACTCATCGAACTCCGGCAGCACCAGGGGGTCGGGAAACTTGAGGCTGGCTTTGGAGTAGGCGTTGCTCACGAGCCTGAGGGTGTCCTTCTGTCGGACACATGGACCGGCGCAAACGCGGTCAAAAACGATTTTGCGTCGCGCCCAATACTCGCCGAGATGACGTGCCTGCGCCTCTCCGAGAGCGGATAACTTGTCATAGTTGTGCTCAAGGAACGAAGCCTGCGCATGACGGACGAGAAAGAGAATTCCCATTGCAAGCCGGCCCTTCCGTCAAGCGTTATACCGCAAGACGTCCAGTGGAGAATGTAATTCGCGCAGGCCCAGACTCCGATAACCAGCAATCGGGAGTTTCAATTGGCGCGTTCGAACAGGGCCGCCGCGCCCTGCCCTCCTCCGACACACATGGTGACGACCCCGTAGCGCGCCTTTTGGCGGGCCATTTCGTTGGCGATGGTGCCGACCATGCGCGAACCAGTCATTCCGAATGGATGACCGATGGCGATCGAGCCACCGTTGACATTGAGTTTTTCCGGGTCGATGCCCAGACGGTCGCGGCAATAGATGACCTGGACAGCGAAAGCTTCGTTCAACTCCCAGAGATCGATGTCATTCAGACGCAAGCCGCAACGATTGAGGAGTTTTGGCACTGCGAAAACCGGTCCGATGCCCATTTCGTCCGGTTCGCAACCGGCGACCTGGAAGCCGCGGAAAACAAGCTTGCAGGGAATATCTA
>DATEWL010000337.1:0-2041 GCA_035258025.1 Candidatus Acidiferrum sp.
CCCGGCGGGGAACAGTTCGACATCGAGATAGCGCCTTTCGCGTTGAGAGCTCCGTACACTGTCAATTGATTGTGACGTCCGGTGTGGGGCAACCGGCCTTTCTGGCTTGCCGCGCCAGGACAAGGACGGCTCGACCAGGCCGCACTTTCCAATTTCCAACGGTACACAAGCGGGTCACCAGGATAGATTCGAAGCTCCTTGCGCGCAGTAATTATAAGTTCTGACTTATATTAGCTCACGGTTATAACTTGGATCCGGCGTGAAGATGGTCATTTTCCGCTGCGGTCCACAGGGGAGAGGGCAGCGATCTTGGCGAGGATGCCTTCCGCCAGGCGTTGGATGAGGGGTGATTCCGTGAGGCGGAGTGTGGGACGGTTGTGCGGACGGGTGAGTTCGGCCGGGAGAAGAAATAACTTGAAGCGTAGTTTCTGCAAAGTATAGCTTTGCCATGGTTCGGGAAGGCAAGTCCGTTGGAAAGCGGTGACAAGATTGTAGGCGAGGCGGATGACTTCCAGGTACAACGCGTTGGCTTCAAAGGAGGCGGTGGGAATCTTTCGCAGAGTGAAGTCTTCACGCAATTCGCGGATGCGCGGCTCCATTGCTGCGCGGCCTTCGTAGAAGCGCCAGACGGCGACTGGCGGCAGCTCGAGATTGGTCGTCCACGCTCGATACAGGTAACGGCCCACAGCGAACAGAGTTGTTTGGGTATCTTCCTTTTCGATGAACCGGCGTGCCACAATGATGCGGCGGGCATGGGGCCAGCCGTGTGCGCGATATTCTGTTTCCGCCAGTGACCAACGCGCATTGGCACGCTCGTAGTGCAGGCCAGGAAAGCGGCGTTTGAGGGGCGCGGTAAGGCGAGCCACCACCGCATAGCGGGCGCGGTGATCCTCCAACTCGTGCAGCACCGGTTCGAAGCCGAACCCAGCATCGCCGCGAAAACGTAGTTCGCGAATATCCGGAGACACATTCGCAAAACTGGTTTGCAACACATCGGGGCTGGACTCCCAGACGGCGGCGTTTCCAGGCCGCAACTCGGCATCCCAAAGGAACGAGCTATTAGCCTCCAGGCAAAGAAGGGGATTGTAACTGCGCTTGCCGCGATACTTCGGGTTGTAACCAACCTCGGCACCATCCTGTTTACCGAAAGCCGTGACCACGGTGCTGTCCAGGTCGAAGATCAAACGTGACCGCCGATCTGGTAAGTGGATGAACTTCTGCAGCAGTTGATCATTCGCGCGATGAAGATGTTCCCAAACTGAGAGAGGCGCGTTTAACAAGAAGCGGCGCAGAGTCTGAGGATCGGGGAATCCCGGCAGGCCGGTGAGGTACTGAAAAGTGCCGTTGGAACGCAAGAATGACGCGGTTTCGATGCGATCCAGGCCCAGCACGATCGGGTATACAAGGGCAAGCAGCATCTGGGAAACCGAATAGCGATGGTTGCGTCGCGAGTAGGTCACCTCGCGGGAGAGGAAGCGGCGCATCTGCAGCACTTGAAGAAATTCGTGAAAGAAGTATGCACCGCCGAAGTGTGTCAAACCCCTATGATCAAAGGCGATTCTGAGGTTTCGCGGTGCTCGACGCATCCTGACCCTTACCTAACCAAAGGTGATGTAAGGGTCAGACTACCAAAAACACATCGCAAGCCGCATCAATAGGCCCGTCCGACCACTTTTCGGCTGAGAGAATGCGCCGGATCCAAGACGAAACGGGCTCTGGGCGTTGCTCAGTCCATGCTGTTGAGCTATGCGGAATCTCACAGGCAAGCCTCCTCCAACAGGCGGTGAAACTCATGAGCAGTGCCACCGCTGACAAAGAAGCTGTTGGGATCGTGGCCCTCGGGCAGTGAGACTTGGCGAGCGCTTATGCCGCGATCCCGAAGACTTCGTGAGAGGCACTGCGCCGCCTGTTGGCCGCTGCCGTTGATGTCGGCATCGAAGGTCAGATAAACGGTTCGGGAACCGTCACACAGTTGCCGAAACTGGCGAGCATTGAGATGGGCTCCCAGCGAGCAGGTGACGTTCTGAAAGCCGGCCTCCCA
>DATEWL010000338.1:0-2537 GCA_035258025.1 Candidatus Acidiferrum sp.
CAGTTGTTCAGTGAACTCACAGGCGGTGGATGTCCACCGCCTTGTTGCTTGCCTGCATGCAAAACTTCTCCGAGACGTTCCGCCAGACCCGGCGTGCGAAGAATTTCCGCGAGCAGCAAGAGCGCGCGGCGCGAATCTTCGTGTTCTGCGACGGCCAAAAGACAGCGGCGCAGCTCCGGATCAGCGGCAAATTGTTCCGCGCCAGCGTAGAGCCAGGAATCGATCTTGGCGTCGACGGCGCGCAGCGCGGACTGCAGCTCCGGTGTGTAGCCTTCCGGATCGTCCACTAGAAATCCTGGATAGACGCGGAAGAAACGTGCCAGCAACGTACGCGTGCCGTGTGTCAGGTGCGGCCGCGTGCCACTCTCGATTTGCGAGAGGTACGCCTGGCTAAGACCGCGGCCCACTTCCCTCTTCATGGCCTTCGCCAATTCCTGTTGCGTCATCGGACGGCCCAGGCCACGCAAGGAACCTTCTACGGAGCGGAGAGAACGGAGTTTGTTGCCGAGAGTCATCGAAGAACTCACTTATTGCAATCTGCAAATAACGTATTACTTTTCGCTATTTGTGTCAAGAACTATATTCATCCTGTTTTCAACGATTTACGTGGTATTCGGTCAACAATAGGGTGAACGACTAGGGGCGTAGCCTTATCCTGAGCGCAAGCGAAGGTTCGCTGGGATTGGGACGAAGTGGCCTGCAACTGCTAGATCAGTCAGGTTTACGCAGCGATTGCAGATCGATTCCCAATTGCTGGCACTTCTTATAAAGATGGCTGCGCTCTAAACCGAGCGCGCGTGCCACGTTGGTCATGTGAAAATTGTGGCGCTTAATTTCTCCGAGCAGCACCTCTTTTTCGAAAGCTTCCGTGCGTTCCGCAAGTGTTCCCGTCGCCACAGCGCCTGAAGCCGCGGAACCGGCGACGGAGTCTTCTCCCGGAAGCACGAGCCGCACATCGGCGGCCGTAACGGAATCTTCCACTGACAGAAGCACCAGCCGCTCCACCACATTGCGCAGCTCGCGCACGTTTCCCGGCCATGAGTAGCGGTGAAGCTCCGAGATCGCATCCGCTCCAAAGAGCTTCTCTTTCCAGCCGTTTTGCGCGGCCACTTGTCTTGCGAAGTAGGCCACAAGTTCCGCAAAATCTTCAGGCCTTTCGCGAAGCGGCGGCAGCACCAATGGAAAAACGTAAATCCGATGAAAGAGGTCGCGGCGAAAGGCGTTCTGCTTCACCAAATCCTCGAGATTCCGGTGCGTGGCTACAAGAACGCGCACATTCACGCGAATCGGCTTATCGCCGCCGACGCGCTCGACCTCGCCCTCTTCGAGCACGCGCAGCAATTTCGCCTGCATGGAGACGGGCATGTCCCCAATTTCGTCGAGAAACAGCGTGCCGCCTTCGGCCTGTTCGAATTTGCCAACGTGTTTTGCTGCCGCGCCTGTAAAGGCTCCTTTTTCGTGTCCGAAGAGTTCCGATTCGATCAGTTCTGCGGGAACCGCAGCGCAATTTAGCGTGATGAATGCATTTTCACGGCGTTGCGACTTTTCGTGAATCGCGCGCGCGACCAACTCTTTGCCAGTTCCAGTTTCGCCAAGAATACAAACTCGCGTTTCGCTAGCGGCGACACGATCGATTTGGGCAAGCAGTTTTTTCATCGCTGGGCCAGATCCAACCAGCTCGTGTTTTCCCAGCCGATGGCGAAGCTCGCGGTTTTCGTCTTCGAGGCGCGAAAGCCGTAGCGCATTTTCCACCGTGACCAGCAATTTTTCGGTCGTCAGCGGCTTCTCCAAGAAATCCAGAGCGCCCAGTTTCGTCGCCTTGACCGCCATCTCCACATTTGCCTGGCCGGAAATAAGAACAATCGGCGTCTTCAAGCCGGCGTGTTTCAAGTCCTCAAGCAGCTCGATGCCGCTCTTGCCGGGCATGACTACGTCGGAAAGAATCAGGTCAAAAGATTCCGTGCGCAATAATTCGAGAGCCCGAGGCGCGTTGTCGCAAACAGTGGCTTCATGACCGGCGAGCCGAAAAGCGCGCGATAGCGAAGCGAGTGTGTTGGGATCGTCGTCGACGAGGAGAAGGTGAGCTTTGCGTGGCAAATGGTGTCCTTTGCGGCTGGCTCGCGCTAGTCGGAAGCGGCCACTGTGAAACTCTGTGGCGGTTTCTTCTCGGGTGCTGCTTCTTCTGTCGGAGCTGGCGGATGTGCGGACTGGCGCTGCGGCAGCTCGATGCGAAACGTCGTTCCGTGCCCCTCGTCGCTCGAAACGGAAATGGTCCCGTGATGATCGCTGATCACTGACTGAATAATCGCGAGACCGAGGCCTGTGCCCAGAACTTTCGTCGTGTAGTATGGCGTGAACAGCCGCGAGCATTCTTCCGGAGTGAGGCCTTTCCCGGTATCCGCCACTTCGATTCGAACGTTGCCTTCATGCTCCGTGGTGCGCATCGTCAGCGTGCCGCCCGCGGGCATGGCGTCCAGCGCGTTCAACACAAGGTTCTGAAACGCGCGATGCAGCAGGTCGGCGTCCGCGTCGATTTC
>DATEWL010000339.1:0-2153 GCA_035258025.1 Candidatus Acidiferrum sp.
GTGCCAACCCGGTTTGACGTGGGGCCATTTACGGGTCCAGTTTTCTGGCCCGTGTTCGTAAGTTTTTGAAAAATATGCTCCTGAGCACCCCCCCCCGTAACTCTCTGATTAAAAAGGACCTTGCAACTTTTCCACAATGGGACTTCTGGCCGCTCTGGATCTTGCCGGAGGCTGACTCTTGGCGGCGGCCCAGAAGGAACATGGTTCAATCAACGTGCAGGAGGGCAAAACGGTTGTAGAATCTTTGCCATTTTCGAAATCAAAAACGAAATCTCGGGTAGAATCGCCCCCGCGCGCCGAGTTTCGCTAACTCGTCCGGACGCTTCGCGCCTCTTAGAAGTTCGCCCGACTGGAGCCTGACTATGCCTTCCACTGAAAAACTCGACACTCACCACAAAGCGCTCACCCTGAATCTCGATACATCAACCTTCGGTTCTTTCGCCGAAATCGGCGCCGGACAGGAAGTCGCGCGCTGGTTCCTCCTAGTGGGAGGGGCCTCCGGCACTGTGGCCAAAACCATTTCCGCTTACGACAAGGAAGTCAGCGATGATCTCTACGGCTCCGGATCGCGCTACGTATCCAAACAGCGACTCGAGGCGATGCTGGACAACGAATGGGCCCAGCTTCTCACGCAATTAAGCAAAACCCGTGGGCCACAAACTCGCTTCTTCTGCTTTGTTGATACCGTCTCCGCCCGTAACTTCGCCGGAACCAACGAATCACACGGCTGGATCGGTCTCCGGTTCCAGTTGCAGCCCGGTGGCACTCCCAACGACATCCTGCTGCACATCAATATGCGCGATCCTTCGAATATCCTCCAGCAGCAAGCCATCGGTATTCTTGGCGTCAACCTCATCTATGCCGCGTTCTATGAAGTGCAACTCAAGGAATCATTTCTGGAAGGCCTGGCACAAGACGTCGTCGCGGAGCGAATCGAGATCGACTACGTGGATCTTCGCGGGCCAGCATTCGAGAGTTGGGATCGCCGTGCCCTGCGAGTCCACTTGGTTCGTGCGGGACTCGCAGAGGCGGTACTTTTCCCCGCCAAGGGCTCCACGGTTCCCCCAACCGAGGTTCTCTACAAGAAAGCCGTCGTGCTTGCACCGGGATATTTTGGCCACACGGATCCAGCGCACTCGCAAGTTCACCTGCGATTGTTGGCTTCGGCCGTTCAGGAGCTTCGGAAGGAGCTTGGCGAAACAAAGTCGGCGCCCGCTGGCTTTTTTTGCCTGACAGTTGCTCCGTTCGCGCCGAACGAACCAGCCCCGGAGATTCCCGACTTGCTTCGTCGCATTAATTCTCTTCTCGACGCTGGCGGCGACGTGCTGCTTTTTCGTAAACCCGAGCTCTACCACATGACAGCGCTCGTAAACCGCCATACGCAGGCGCCTGTGCGCTTCGTCGCAGGTCTTTCCCTGGTCATTCGAGCGTTTGAAGACGTTTACGGCAATCTCGAAGGCAGACTTCTGGAGGCCCTCGCACGTCTCTTCGCCCAGAATGTTCGGATCTACGTTTATCCGATGACCGCCGCGGATTTGCGGGAAGGGCTGAAGAGTGTTTCCACTACGGGTTGGGAATGGAGTGAGACGAATGGATGGGTTTCTGCCAGCCAGCTGCGTCGGGCGCCGCCTCTCGGACACCTGTTCGCCTATCTTCTCGCCAGCAACTTTCTTGTCCCTATGCAAGTCCCCGCGGCCCTAAGAGCCGACGCTTGACCGCCACCCGCGAAAGACCCGCTCTTGGCAGATTGCACACGCTGCCGGAGGGATGGCGTGCGAATCTCCCGACCTTTCTAGGTCTCAAGTAGCGCGCAACATCGAAGACCGCAAACAGGCCGAAGAAAGGATGCGGAACGAAAACCTAGCGTTGCAAGAGGAGATCGACCGTTCTTCGATGTTCGAGGAAATCGTTCGATGCTCCGAGCCACCCCGACGTGTGCTGGCGCAAGTCGCGAAAGTAGCCAGGAGAGGTTATAATCCGCGCCGTCCACTTGCGCTTCTCCTTGAATGTGGAAAGGGCTGTCTCCATGATCCGCCCACTGCTTCTTCTCCTCCTTTTTGGAACTGGTTTCTCGACTTTCGCGCAGGATGCAGTTCGCGTGCTGACGCTCGAAGACGCCGTGAGTCTAGCGCAGGCAAACAATCGCTTGGTCA
>DATEWL010000340.1:0-4928 GCA_035258025.1 Candidatus Acidiferrum sp.
AAAATTCCAGCCGACGATACCATCGTCAATCGCATCTTTGATGCCGCGAAGCAATCAGCTCGCGTACTGACCGACGCGGAAGTCTCGGCACTCTGCTCCGAGGCCACACGGCTTTGAACTACACAACAGCGAGGAGCAGGACAGTGAAACGCGTCGTTGTTTGGGTTATCCTCTTCGCTATGCCGGTTCGCTCTTCTCTCGCCCGACACGCCACTCGTTCTGCTTCCTCCGTCCAGCTTGGTGAAAACGCGCAGGTGCGCGCGGCGCTGGCGTGGTTCGCGCCCAATCTAAATTGGATCAATGAGCAGCAAGCGCGCCTCACCGAGATTCCCGCTCCTCCGTTTCAGGAGGGCCAGCGCGCGGTGGCTTTCAAAGCGTTACTGTCCTCGGCCGGACTGAACGTCCAGGTCGATTCCGTCGGTAACGTGATCGGAGAGCTCCGCGGCGTGAGCGAAAAGGAAATCGTCGTGCTCTCCGCACACCTCGACACCGTCTTCCCCGCGGGAACGGACGTCAAAGTTCGGCACGAAGGCAGCCGCATGCTTGCGCCCGGAATCTCCGACAACGGCACCGGCCTCGCCGCGCTGGCGGCCATTGCCCGCGCGATTCACGAAACGCAAATCAAGCCGCAGCGCACCATCCTCTTCGTTGCCGACGTCGGCGAAGAAGGCGAAGGCAACCTCCGCGGCATGCGCGCGCTTGTCGATACTTACCACAGCAGGTTGAAAGCCGTGATCGTTCTCGACGGCGCGGGCACCGATCACGTGACGACGATCGCGCTTGCCTCGCGGCGCCTCGAAGTCGTCATAACGGGCCCAGGCGGCCACAGTTGGTCGGATTTCGGTATGCCCAATCCCATTAATGCGCTGGTTCGCGGCTCGGTGCGCTTCATCAACACCAAAGTTCCGGCCTCGCCGCGCACCACTTTCAATCTCGGACAAATTGAGGGCGGCACTTCCATAAATTCCATTCCTTACGAAGCCCGCCTCAAAGTCGATGTGCGCTCGGAGAGCGAAAGCGAGCTGACGCGACTTGAATCCGCTCTGCGCGAGTGCATGGCCGCTGGCGTTCGCGATGAGATGGAGTTCTCCCGCGACCGCTCGAAAGGCAAGCTCGAATGGAAGGTCGAGCCCCTTGGAAGCCGCCCCGGTGGCGAATTGGCAGCAGAGTCGCCGCTTCTCGCGGCGTTGCGCGCGGCGGATGCTATCGTGGAAAACGAATCACGGATCGAGCGTTCTTCCACCGATGCGAATATCCCTCTCTCGCAGGGCATCGACGCGATTTCCATCGGGGCCGGTGGCAATGGCGGTGGCGCGCACTCGCTCCAAGAATGGTATGACCCAACAGGCCGCGAAATGGGATTGAAACGCGCCCTGCTCACGCTGCTTGGAATGGCAGACGTGGCGCCGGAGAAAACGAGATGAAGATTCGCGGGACCAGCTTGCTGTATTTGGGTGGATTTGTTCTTTTGAGCTGTTGTGCCGAAATATTTGTTCTGCGAGCAAAAGCCCAATCGGCGCAGATCGAGTCCCATACCGTGGTTTATCTGCATGGCAGGATTTATACGAATGATTCGGCGCAGCCGTGGGCCGATGCGATGGCGATTCGCGACGGCAAGATTCGCTGCGTCGGCAAAATCGACTACGTACTTCTCGAATGCGGTGGAAACGAACCAAGCGCAGAAACGATCCAGCTCAAGGGCAAATTTGTGATGCCTGGGTTTAATGATGCCCACGTGCACCTCGGGGGCGCGGGTGCGGATATGCTCTCCGTAAGGCTGAATGGTGTCGCCAGCATCGAGGAACTTCAGAAGCGCATTGCCGATGCCGTTGCCCAGCACAAGGAGGGCGAGTGGATCACCGGAAGCGGCTGGGATCACACGCTCTGGGCGGATAAGAAATTCCCCAACAAACAGGAACTGGATGCGGTGGCGCCGAAGAATCCCGTCTTTCTAGTGCATGTCTCGGGGCATGTAGCCGTGGCCAATACGCTCGCGCTGCTGCACGGCGAGATCAGGCAGGACACGCCGAATCCACCCGGCGGAATGATCGAGCGCGACGCCGACGGCGCAGCCACCGGCATGCTCGAAGAAGATTCCGCGATGAGCTTGGTTTCCGCTAGGATTCCTGATTTGAAATCCGACCAGCGCCGCCGCGGTATCCAGATGGTTCTTGCCGACGCCGCTAAAAACGGTGTGACCTCCGCACAGGATTTTTCCGATTGGGCGGATTATCTTGTTTATGTGCAATTGAAAGAAGAAGGGAAGCTTACGCTGCGCATAACGGAGTGGCTGCCTTTTCTTCAGCCGATGGACCAACTCTTGAATATGCGTGCGCAAGGCGGCACGAGCGATCCTTGGCTAAGGACTGGTGCGCTGAAGGGCTTTACCGACGGCGCACTCGGCTCGCGCACGGCTGCTATGCTCGCGCCATATTCGGATGATCCTTCCACAAGCGGAATCCTGACGAACGATCCGGATAAGCTTCGCGCGATGGCAATTGAGCGCGACAGAGCCGGCTTCCAAATTAATTTTCACGCTATCGGTGACCGAGCCAATCGCGTGGCTCTCGACGTATTCGAAGCCGTCGCCAAAGCCAACGGACCGCGCGACCGACGCGACCGCATCGAGCATGCGCAAGTCGTGGCGGCGGAAGATTTGCCGCGCTTTGCGCAGCTAAAGGTCATCGCTTCGATGCAGCCATCGCATGAAACCACCGACATGCGCTGGGCCGGCTTGCGGATTGGTCCCGACCGCTCCAAGGGCGCATACGCTTGGGCCTCTTTGCTGAAAAGCGGAGCTCGTCTTGCTTTCGGCACAGATTACGACGTCGAGCCCATCAACCCCATGCGCGGTCTCTATGCTTGCGTGACGCGTGAGCTGCCGGATGGCGGTCCTGTCGGCGGATGGGAACCTCAGGAGAAAATTTCGCTGGAAGATTGCATCCGCGCCTACACCTCAGGTTCAGCTTACGCACAGTTCGAGGAAGGGAAGAAGGGTGAGCTGAAAGTCGGTGAGTACGCGGACTTCATCGTTCTTTCGAACGACCTCACAAAAACTCCGCCGCCGCAGTACACGAAGACTACGGTTCTTCTCACGGTTGTGGGGGGCCGCACGGTCTATGCGCAGGAAGGCAGTTCCCTCCACTAGGCCGTTGGGGCTCCTCAAAAGATCTCTCCATCGATTCTCCGTGCCGCAAATAGCTAGGGGACCCTTCGGCCCCCTGTGCGCAGCTCGCAATTCGCTTCCGTTGGTAAGAACCGCGGAGACGATGAGCAATCCTTGGCGGCATCCTGCGTCGCTCTCTGGAAATTCGAGACGTTTAAGGCCGCTCCGCTGTTGCCAAGATAGAGGCCGGTGATCGGACTGATGCATCCAGTGCAGGCTGCATAATTGGGATTCGGCATTTTCGGCCCGTTTGGATCGTTGGCGTTGACGGGAACCATCAGGGACGGCAGAGTCAAGATTGCCCGCCGAGAACGGCCTCCACAGGTTCAATCGGCTAAATCTAAACTTTACATGGCTCGCGTCCAGATTCCCGTTGACAAAACCTCTCGGGGGCAATATATAACGCGCTATCACCCTGTGGTGGGCTGCTGTTGCCAAGCGCAATCGACCAGAACTGTGGCGAATTAGGGCTGCCGCGGTAGCGGAACCTTATTTCTGTCTGTCGATTTGTGCCCGAAGCAATTTTTTGCGCCCTATGAAACGCTGTAGCGAAATATGGCGAGACGTATATCAATGCGAGGAAGAGTAATCTCAAGCTTAGATAATTTATAGAGAGCACTCGGTTTAACTTTTTCTCACGCAGTGGTAGCTGGCTTGCAGTTGTTTTTATCATCAGGTTTAGTTTGTGGTGGTTGCCCAATTCAAGGACAGTTTGGATCTTTCAGAGTAATCGGCTCTGCCTGATTTGGTATACCTGTTTGAGAAGCGTAGGGCTCCAAAGGCCCATCCAGGAGGTAGTTGAATGTCAAGTAAGCGAGTGGCGTTGCTCCTAGCTGCGTTGTTCTGTATTTGTGCTCTTGCTCCGTCTGCTCTGTTCGCTCAAAGCGCATCAACCGGTACAGTCGCCGGAACAGTTACGGATCCGTCTGGCGGTGCCATTGTCGGCGCGACAGTCACGTTGACTGATACCGCGACGAGTATTTCACGAACCGATGTAACGAATGAAAACGGGAGATATTTTTTCGCGAACGTTGTGCCAGGTAAGTACACGGTCTCTGTCAGCAAGACCGGTTTTCGTGTCGCAAAGCTCGTCGACCAGGTGGTAAACGTCGGCGCCTCGCTTACTTTGAATCTCACGCTGGAAATTGGCTCTGTAGCGGAGACTGTGGAAGTTACAGTCACCAACGGCGCCGAGTTGCAGACCCTCAACGCTACGGTGGGCAACACCGTTAGCGGCGACCTCTTGCAGAACCTGCCTTCGATTGGCCGGGACGCAGCCACTTTCGTAACCTTGCAGCCCGGTGTCTCCCCCGATGGTAGCGTGGCCGGTGCGGTCGTTGACCAGAGCACGTTCATGCTAGATGGCGGCCAGAACACGAATGACATGGACGGTAGCATGCAGGTCTACACCCCAAGCTTCGCGGGCGATCCGACCGGTGGTATCGTTTCGAATCAGATTGGCGGCAGTCCGACCGGCGTTATGCCCACGCCGCTCGACAGCGTCGAAGAGTTCAAGGTAAATACGGCCAACCAGACCGCGGACTTCAATAGCTCTGCTGGCGCACAGGTTCAGGTAGTCACCAAGCGCGGCACCAATGCCTGGCATGGCAGCGCTTACGAGTATTATTTCGACAATAATTTCAACGCGAACACGTTTGATAACAATTTCAGCGGCACACCTTTGCCCAGTTATCACTACAACCGCTTCGGTGCCTCTGGTGGTGGCCCGATCATTTCGAAGAACATCCTTGGTGGAAAGACC
>DATEWL010000341.1:0-2097 GCA_035258025.1 Candidatus Acidiferrum sp.
ACCTGGCTATGTTTGGAGGCGCGGAATCTCACAAGATCTTGGCCGAAGTTTATGCATCGACATCGGATCCTTCGATCAAGCGCGCCATTCTGCGCAGCTACATGATCGGCGGCGACAAAGAACATCTGTTTGCAGCCGCCAAAAGCGAAAAAGATGCTTCGTTGCGCGGGGAGGCGATTCGGCAGCTCGGTCTGGTTCACGCGCCGGAAGAATTGCGCCAGCTCTACGCCGCCGAGACTACGCCAGAAGTGAAGAAGGACATTCTGCAGGCGTTCTTTCTCTCCGGCGACGCGAAATTCCTGGCGGAAGCAGCGCAGGGTGAAAAGGACCCGGAAATTCGCCGCACGGCGATTCGTAATCTCGGGCTGGTTGGTTCGGAAGATGCAAAGCAAGCGCTACTCGCGATCTACGCCAAGGAAACCAACCGCGAAAACAAGGAAGCCGTACTCAACGCACTCTTCATCCAAGGAAATGCGCACGCGCTGGTGACGATCGCGCGCGGGGAAAAAGATCCGGAGTTGAAGAAGACCGCGGTTTCGAAGCTTGCATTGATGAATTCGAAAGAAGGAAACGATTATTTGATGGAGATTCTGCAGAAGTGAGTTGGAGAGTGAGTGGTGAATAGAGGGCAATGGCTCGGGACTGGTGATTGGTCGATCGAAGGAACATTGTGGTGAGGTGAATATGAAAGCCTGGCTAAAGATTGCGACGACGATGTTGATTCTGGGCCTTGGGATTATCACGGGCGGGGCCCTTCGTGCCAGCTCAGGGCAAGCAAGCCCCGCCTCTTCAGCGGCGGCGGAAACGCCGCAGGTGATCAATGCCAAGATCGAGACGCGGGTGCTGAGTGGCCCGCTTGCGGAGACGCTTCGCGGAATCGAGGCACAAGCGGACAAGTCGGAGTGGGTAGGCTACGCCGTCCCGGAGATTGCGGGCGACCGCACGGTGTGCTGCGGAAACTTCAACGACAGCTACGGCGGCTGCGGAACGTGCCGGCTCGAAAAAGAAAACGGCATGACGAGCACGACTTCGCAAAAAGATGGAGAAAACGGAACAGTGCAGCTCGAAGGCTCGCGCCAACTTGTCGTACTTTTCCGCGTCGAAGGCAAACAAGTGATGCGCATTCGCGAAGCTTCGGAAAATTGCACGCTGGACGCTGGCGGACTGCCGTTTATCTGGTTGACTGGTGTGAAGGCGACAGAAAGCGTCGCGCTGCTCGCAGACTTCGTACACAAGGCAACGTTCGAAGGTCACGGCCAACACGAAATTGGCCAGGGTGCGTTATCCGCAATTGCGCTGCATGCCGATGCGTCGGCCGACCGCGCGTTCGAATCGTTCGTCGCCGTGGATCAGCCGGAGCAACTGCGCAAGCATGCGTCCTTCTGGTTAGGAGCTGCGCGCGGAAAATCCGGCGATGTGCTGCTGCAGAAAATGGCTAAGAGCGATCCTAGTCCCGAAGTGCGCTCGCAGGTAGCGTTCGCCTTTTCCGTGAGCCACGAACCGGAAGCGCTGAACGAAATGATCCGCATGGCCAAAGACGACGAAAGTACGCACGTTCGCGGGCAAGCGCTCTTCTGGCTGGCCCAAAAAGCAGGACAAAAAGCCATGGGCGCCATCACTGGCGCGATCGAGAATGATCCCGACACCGAAGTGAAAAAGAAAGCCGTCTTCGCGCTAAGCCAAATGCCGAAAGACGAAGGCGTCCCAAAACTTATCGAAGTGGCCAAGACGAACCGCAACCCCGAAGTCCGCAAGCAAGCCATGTTCTGGCTGGGCCAATCCAACGATCCGCGCGCACTGGATTTTTTCGAGCAGGTGCTGTCGCGCTAGGAAACACTAGCGGAGAAGATCTTCAAGCTGGATCCGGGAGTCTGTCTTGGCGTCGCGGTATTTGACGATGACGGCGCATTGCAGGCTCAGGCCGTGTTTGGCGCCGACGGGATGCGTCACGGCGCGCGAGCCGGGAACGACGATAGCTTCCGCGGGAATCACTAGCGGCAAGGATTCACCAGCTGAAGTTTCGCTGGCAGTGTACACCGCGTCGCGCACGAGATCGTAGACTGGAATGGAGCGATTAAGAATCGTTCCGGTACCGAG
>DATEWL010000342.1:0-2912 GCA_035258025.1 Candidatus Acidiferrum sp.
ATCTTCAAGCAAATCCTGATGATCGGCGGGCTCGACCGCTATTTCCAGATCGTGAAATGTTTTCGCGACGAAGATTTACGTGCCGACCGCCAGCCCGAATTCACGCAACTCGACGTCGAGATGTCTTTCCCGCGCCAGGAAGATATTTTTCACGTCATCGAAACGGTGATGGTGCGCGCGTGCGCCGTCGCAGGCGTCAAAACGCAAGGCCCGTTTCCGCACATGCTCTACAAGGACGCCATTCGCAAGTACGGCAGCGACAAGCCCGATCTGCGCTTCGGCATGGAGCTGCACGAGGTCACGGACTGCTTTCCAGAAGAAGCGAAAACCAAGCTGGGGATCGAAGGCAGCGTGTTTGCTCTCGCCGCTCCGGGCGCAGCCGGTTATTCGCGCAAGCAGCTCGACGAGCTGACCGAGAAAGCCAAGTCCAACGGCGCGCGCGGTGCTTATTTCGTGAAGCTCGCAGCCGAAGGCACGACTTCCACAGTAGAAAAATTAATCGGCGGGGAAAATGTAAAGAAACTCGCCGACGCTTGCGGCGCAAAGACCGGCGATCTCGTCGTCGCCGTGAGCGCGAAGCAGCAAATTGCAGGCACGGAAGCGGCCGCGCTCGTCGCCGGTCAAGTGCGTTTGCAGCTCGGCGAAGCGCTCGGCCTGATCGACCGCACGCAATGGAAATTTCTCTGGATCACCGGCTTTCCGCTCTTTGAATGGAGCGAGAACGACAAAACCTGGGTCAGCGCGCAGCATCCCTTCACCGGTATCGTCGATGAAGATTTGGAAAAACTAGAGTCCGCGCCGTGGGAAGTGCGCTCGAAGGGCTACGACCTCGTCCTCAACGGCAACGAGCTCGGCTCCGGCAGCATCCGCATCCACCGCCAGGACATTCAGGAGCGCCTCTTCCGCGCTCTCGGCCTCAGCGAAGAACAACTCCGCCGCCGCTTTGGCTTCTTCCTCGACGCGCTCACCTACGGCACGCCGCCCCACGGCGGCATCGCCCTCGGCATCGACCGCATCGCCATGCTCCTAGCCGGAGAAAAATCCCTACGCGAAGTCATCGCCTTCGCGAAAACCACCGCCGCGGTAGATTTAATGGCCGAGTCGCCGTCGTCGGTGGATACCGAGCAACTCGACCAACTGGGCATCGCAATTGGAACAAAAAACTAATGCGATTGAGCCTCGCAATCGTTATTGTGCTTCTCATTATCGCGGCCTGGGAGCAGCGGAAGAATAAGGCTCTTTTTTTTATGTGGATCGCAGGTCTGTTTGGATGCGTGGCAGCTCTCGCTTCACATCAGCCTGACTGGATCGTCAATTCGCTGGCTATTGGGTGGCTGATTGCTGCACTGATTGCTCTGTGGTTTGCGATCAACAAGTTGCTTCACTATCTGCGTAAAAAGATGATGCACTCATGACCCACTGGAACAGGAGACGCTAAGCGCAGAATGTCGCGTATACGCATACTGCCGGAAGTGGTCAGGCTCATTCTTGGCCTCATCGCATATGGTTCGTTGTTCATAGTCACGATTAGGCAAAACCGCAAAAACCGAGGCGTGGTCCTTGGTGTCCTGACGGTTGGAATGTTTGCCGGTTTCTTGTATTACGTGAGCCTCACCGAAAAGCATTCGCCCCTGTGGCTGCTTTCAACAGTTGAGTTGCTTATCATCTTGCTGGGTTTGGGAGTCCTCGCCTATGTTGGGTTGGATGTCTGGCGTTGGGCGTCAGGGAAGAGAGAACATGTCGTCAGCAGAGATGAACAAGCCGGAGGACATGGTCTAAATTTGAAATGAGCCGAATTCGGATACTGCCGGAAGCTGTTGCCAATAAAATCGCTGCGGGCGAGGTTGTCGAGCGTCCTGCTTCGGTAGTGAAAGAATTGCTCGAAAACGCGCTGGACGCCGGCGCGAAAACGATTCGCGTCGAGACGGAAGTCGGCGGCAAGCGGATGATCCGCGTCATCGACGACGGCCACGGTATGATCCATGACGATGCGCTGCTAGCCTTCGAGCGCCACGCCACGAGCAAACTGCGCTCCGCCGACGATTTGCTTTCCATCTCGACGCTCGGCTTTCGAGGCGAAGCACTGCCAACGATTGCCGCGGTTTCGCGGCTGCTGCTCGAAACGCGCGACGAATCGGAAGCGGAAGGCACGCGCCTCGAATTTGCCGTCGGCAAACTTGTCAACGTGAAGCCTGCGGGTCTGCCTGCGGGAACGACCATCAGTGTCGCCGATCTTTTCTACTGCGTTCCCGCGCGCAAGAAATTTCTTAAGTCAGACACCACCGAACTTGGCCACATCGCGTCGCTCGTCACGCACTACGCGCTGGCCAATCCGGACAAACATTTCGTCCTGACCACGCCCACGCAGGAAATCATCAACGCGCCGCCCGCCGAAAAACTCGCCGACCGCATCTACCAACTCTTTGGCCGCCAATCGATGGAAGAGCTGGTGGAAATTCCGCCGGTGTCGGCGTCATTTCGCGCGGCCATCACCGAGCCGGAACTCGAAGCCGGTGAGGAAAGCGCAACGTTGACCGTCCGAGGTTTCACTTCGCGCCCAGACGTGCAGCGCCCGAACCGCAACGGCATCTACATTTTTGTGAATCGCCGCCTCGTGCGCGATCGCTTGATTCTGCACGCGATTCACGAAGCCTATCGCAATATCCTTCCGCCTACGGTTTTTCCCGCCACTCTGCTGTTCCTCGAAATGCCCTACGACGAAGTCGACGTCAACGTGCACCCCGCAAAAATCGAAGTACGCTTCCGCCGCTCGCAATTCGTTCACGATTTCGCGCGCGACTCGATCCGCCAAGCGCTCATGAGCGTTCGTCCTGTTCCGAGTTTTGCCGCCGCAGCGGCAAGCGCCTCGTCGCAGGGACTGTCCGCATCCCATGCAAACGCGCTCGACAGTG
>DATEWL010000343.1:0-6615 GCA_035258025.1 Candidatus Acidiferrum sp.
ATGCGCATCGCGGTCATGGACCGTTTCTCCGAGAGCAGCATTGCGATTTTCGCCGCGGCCGTCGCCGACTATCGCCCCGCCGAAACGCAACCCGAAAAAATGAAGCGGAACAAAGAGCCGCTAACGATTCACCTCGAGCCAACACCGGATATTTTGGCCGAAGCCGCGCAGACGAAGGGCAATCGCCTTATCGTTGGATTCGCGGCGGAGACGGACCGCGTTGCGGATAATGCCAGGAAGAAGCTGGCCGTGAAGAATGCCGATCTCATCGTGGCGAATGATGTCACCGCCGAAGGCGCTGGCTTCGACCACGACACCAATATTGTCACCCTGTTCTCCCGGGACGGCCGCGATTTGGCGCTCCCGAAGCTGAGCAAGTCCGAAGTCGCGCAGCGCATCCTCGACGAAGTGCTTCGCCTTCGGGGCGTCCTGCTCCACAAACCAGAGTCGCATCGCTCTGCCGTCTGATCCCGCCATGGCCGAGCGCATCCCCGAAGCCCTCCAGAAAAAATTCTCCGAGCGGTTGCACTTTTACGAAGATCTCGGCGTTCGTCTCTTTTACAAGCAACGCGGCGATTCGCAAGTTCGCCCGGTCGCAGCGCGAGTTAGAGAATCTTTCGCAGTTCCAGCCACTCAACAAATTTCTTACGAGGAAGCGGCTTTGCCAAAATCCATCCGGAAACCGGAATTGCCCCAAGTCGCGCCAGCGCCGTCGCGAGCCGTGTCTCTACAAACCGCGTCGAAGCCCGACGTCTTGCCGGTCCCTGCGGGACCATCGCTATTTGAAGCTTTTGACAAAGTTCCCGACGATACCCTCCTGAAGATTCGAACCGATCTCGGCGAATGCACGCGCTGCAAATTGCACAAGACACGAAACAAAATTGTCTTCGGCGACGGCAATCCAAAAGCCGAATTGGTATTTGTAGGCGAAGGCCCCGGCCACGATGAGGACGTGCAAGGCCTCCCGTTCGTTGGCCGCGCCGGAAAACTTCTCACGCAAATGATTGAAGCGATGGGTTTGCAACGAAAAGACGTCTACATCTGCAATGTCGTGAAATGCCGCCCGCCGGAGAATCGCGCTCCCGAAAAAGATGAAGTAGGCGAGTGTTCGCCATTCCTGCTGCGCCAGATTGATGCTATCGCCCCCAAAGTAATCGTCTGCCTCGGAAGCACCGCCGCGCAGACCATACTCGAAACCAACCGCGGCATTACTCATTTCCGCGGACAGTGGCTTGAATTCCGCGGCAGAAAATTGATGGCCACGTATCACCCCGCCTACTTGCTGCGCAATCCCAGCGCCAAAGGCGAAGTCTGGAAAGATCTGCAAAAAGTGATGACGGTTCTCGGCCTGGAAGCAAAGAAAGGCAAGTCCGCCGAAGCGGGCAAGTCCTCGTAACCCGACATGGGAATTCTGTTGGGCCTTCTGACGGCTCTCTCCTGGGGCGGTTCGGATTTTCTCGCGCGTTTTGCTACCCACCGCATAGGCACGCTTCGAACGATGCTGTACATGCAGTTCACCGGCTTCCTCCTGCTCACTATTTTTATGCCGTGGCTCGGCGGCTGGGGCCATCTCGCCGACGGCTCAGGCTGGCAGCCGTGGGCCTGGGGCGCGCTCGCCGGGGTCTTAAATTTTATTTCGACGCTGACGCTCTATCGCTCGTTTGAAATCGGCAAACTGTCCATCGTCGCGCCGATTTCCGCGAGCTATCCCGTGCTGACCGTTCTCCTTTCTCTCCTAACCGGGGAACACTTGAGAGCGGCACGCGCCATCGGCATCGCGTGCACGCTGCTCGGCGTCGTGCTTGTTGCCGGCGGAGAGAAAGCTCCGGATGCGGATGATGAGGAAGGATTGCAACGCAGCGGAAAGGGAATCGGTTTGGCCCTGTGCTCCGCGATTGGATTTGGATTTTTGTTTTGGCTGCTCGGCATGCGAGTCGTGCCCGTGACAGGAGCGACACAAACGGTATGGCTCATCCGGCTGACAAGTTCTGCGCTCACGGCGCTATTGATTCTCGCGGTGCGCAAATCGATCAAACCGCCGACGGACCGCGTTGCCGGCTGGATTCTCGGCATGGGCCTGACGGACACCGGCGCGTTCGTCATGAACAATTTCGGAATGCGACTGGAGCAAGTAGCCGTAGTCAGCGTGCTGGCTTCGCTCTATGGCGCGGTGACCGTCGGCATGGCTGCCGTTTTCTTGCGCGAACATGTTTCGCGCTGGCAGTGGCTGGGAATTATTGCCATTTTCGCCGGTATTTTTCTGATTAGCCGTTAACCGCCACATACCTCTGAAATCACCGCAAATTTAGAGCAAACTAAGTGGATCCATATCGACTAGCACGGCTGTCTGAGGAATTTCCTGCGCGTCGCAATACGTCATCGCTCCGCTCAGCAACTTCGTCAAAATGGAGCGCTTCGGCGACTTCAGCAAAAACTGGAAGCGATGTTCCTTTTTTAATCGCGCGAGGGGCGCGGTTGCGGGACCGAGGATACGCACGGTATGCCCATCATGCGGCGAAAAATATTCGGAGAGCTTGCGCGAAAAGCGAATCGCTTTTTCGAGGCTAACATCTCGCACAATCACATTCGCCAGAGAGGTGAGCGGCGGATACGCCATCATTCTGCGGAAATGCATTTCACGCTCGAAAAAGGAAGCGTAATCCTGCTTTACGGCATCCTGAATCGCATAGTGGTCCGGATAATAGGTTTGAATCAGCACGCGGCCCTTTAGCTCGCCTCGGCCGGCGCGACCCGCCACTTGCGTCAATAATTGAAAGGTGCGTTCAGCAGCGCGAAAATCGGGCATGCTCAGCGAAGAGTCCGCGGAGATAACCCCGACGAGAGTGACGCGCTGAAAATCGTGCCCCTTGGCGAGCATTTGCGTCCCAACCAGAATATCCAGCGCGCCGCCAGCAAAGGCTCCTAGCGTTTCTTGATACTGTCGTTTTGTCCGCGCCGTGTCGCGATCCAGCCGCGCGATGCGCGCCCCGGGAAACTCCTTACGCAATCTTTCCTCGAGATGCTCAGAGCCTTCGCCGAAAAAATAAACGTACTGCGACTGGCATTTCGGGCATTGCTTTGGCACCTGCTGGATGGAACCGCAATAGTGGCATTCCAGCCGGTTGCGGCTTTTGTGATACGTCATCGAAATGCTGCAGTTGACGCATTGCACGCTTGCGCCGCAGCTCCTGCACAGAACGGACCAGGAATACCCGCGCCGGTTGATGAGCACGAGCGCCTGTGTTTTGCTGGCGAGGCATTCCTGTATTCCCGCGTGAAGTGCGGCGGAAATCGGACTGGTCTGATGCGTTTTCTGGAAGTCTTCGCGCAGATCGACAATCTCGACGCTCGCCAGCGAACGATTCTCAACGCGCGACGACATGGTGAGCAGATCATATTTCCCACTGCGCGCGTGGTAATAAGTCTCTAGCGATGGAGTCGCTGAACCCAATAGCGCGAGCGCCCCTTCGCTCTTGGCGCGGACGATAGCCACGTCGCGCCCGTGATAGCGCGGCGTCTCTTCCTGTTTGTAACTGTTCTCCTGTTCTTCATCGACGATGATCAAACCGAGTTTCTGCACCGGTGCAAATACCGCGGAACGCGTCCCGACCACAACCCGTGCCTCGCCATTCCGAACCCTCCACCATTCACGAGCGCGCTCCACGTCGCTCAACGCGGAGTGCAAGACCGCGACGCCTTCGTACTTCGCTCCAAACCACGACCGGCACTGCCGCCCAATCCATAAAGTCAGTGCAATTTCCGGCACGAGAATGATCGCCGTCTTTCCTCGCGCTAGTGTTTCCTGCACGCATCGCAGATACACTTCCGTCTTTCCGCTCCCCGTCACACCGTGGAGCAACTGCACGCCGAACTCGCCAAGTTCAAACCGCGCCCGAATGTTTTTCATCGCGCTTTCTTGTTCTTCATTCAATGCATGCGCAGGTGGCGTGTAACCTATGTCAAACGGATCTTCCGCGGGATCGACAGGCTCTTCCCAGCTTTCGAGCAACCCATCCGCCAGCATGCGATCTATCAAACTCCGCGAAACCTGGGCGAGCTTGAGCAGTTGTGGAAGCGGCAGCGGACCGCGTTCGGTTTCGAGCAGTGCCCGTACCTTTTCTTCTTTCTCTTTCAGTGTTTTTTCTACTTTGTCCGCGAATCCTTTCCACGCGACAATCGTTTGCGATTTCCGTTTCGTGTCCCGCAGAGTTTCTCGAATTTCGATCAGCCCGAGCCGCTGCAACCGTTGCAAAGGAGCAGACGACATGCCCATCTTCACCGCGGAGCTGAACAGCACCGGACCCTTTTGTGCGTTCGCCTTTTCGAGAAATGCAGCTTCCGCCGCGCTCAAACCGTGGGAAATCTCGCCGCCGCCGAGACTCTCGGCTGCGCCGCGCCCCGCCGCCGTCAAGACAATCTCCCGGCGCAAATTCAGCTCCGTGACCGGAGGCAGCATGGCTCGGAAAACTTCTCCAATAGGTGCGAGGTAATAGTTCGCGATCCATTGCGCCAGCTCGATCAGCTTGGGAGTCAGCGCAGGCGCAAACTCCATAACTTTGGTGATTTCGCGGACCTTTGCGTTCGCGGGCGGATGCTCAGCCAAGTAGACGACCACGCCGACCATCGATTTTTTGCGAAACGGTACAAGGACGCGAGTCCCCGGCCGCAGCGAGTCGCACAGGCCCTCGGGAATGGCGTACGTAAACGTAGTACGCAGCGGGACCGGCAGTGCAACATTGCAGAATGGCGAGCTCATTGCGCAGTGTAGTGTATCAGCAGGGAGAATAGAGGAGCCCTCAGCGTCGCCGCATCGCCGTCCATCGCAGCGCGATCCCCTTCAAATGAATCGAGGAAGCAGAGCAATTGGAGCATCCGAAGTTGCTAAGAAATCGCTCCATCCCTTCGCAGTTATTCCGGAACCGTCGTTTTCTGAGATAGCTAGGGGGAAATTCTGCTACGCTGGGCCAAGCAAACATCAAAGAATAGAGGAGAATCCGCGTGCCAGTCGTGGCCGGTGTGGATCTTGGCGGAACGGCCATCAACTATACGTTGGTGGACCAGCAAGAACGATTTCTGATCGAGAGCCTGTGCGAGCATCCTGCCCTTTCCAAGCAGGGACCCGAGGTCTGCCTCCGCCAGATTGCGGATGGTCTCAAGATTGCCACCGAACGCGCCGGCGTTGCCGTATCCGACGTGGTTGCCGTGGGCCTGGACACTCCTGGTCCGGCCAGCGCGGCTGGCCAGCTCAGCGCACGCGGTTCTACCAACTTTGTGCATCCTCACTGGGCGGAGTTTGACATTCGTGGTGGCTTGGCGAACGCTCTCGGAAAACCGGTTTCCTATTTAAACGACGGAAACGCAGCGGCGCTGTGGGGCCACTACACGATCTTTGGCTCAAACAGCCGCGAGACCTCCGTCTCGATCATCATTGGCACGGGCAATGGCGGCGGCATTATTCTCGAGGGCAATGTCGTCAAGGGGAGAAACGGGTTTGGCGGAGAACTCGGTCACGTGCTGCTTCCTTACCAGAGTATCGCCGGCACCAGTGGACTGAAACCGTTATGCAATTGCGGCCGAATCGGAGACCTCGAGTCGCTCTGTTCCCTCACAGCGATCGAAAGAAACTTGGTGCCGTATTTTCTGCCGCGTTATCCCAATCACGATCTTGCAAAGCTGGAGCCCCACCAGGCCGCAAAACTCGTGCGCGGTCTCGCCGACAAAGGCGATCCGCTGTGCAAAGACGTATTCCGTGTGCAGGCCCATGCCTTGGGACTCTTCTTCGACGAAATGGTGAATACCTTTGATCCCGACGCGCTCATCGTCGGCGGAGGAGCATTAGAGACGAGTCAGGAATTCCAACGTTGGTTCCTGGATGAAATCCGCGCGGGCATGCCTGCTCAACGAGAAGAACAGGCCGGCGTCCCCATCTATGTGATGCCTAATGGCGACACCGCTGGCGCTCGGGGCGCAGCTATTGAAGCGCTAAAACTTGCCAGGCAAAGCGGCTTGATGTAGTAATCGCGCACTCCTTGATACGTGGTTGGGTAGCAAAAGAGTTCGTTTCCAAGTTTCTGCTAAGTGCGATAGTCGAGAGTTGAGGGGCTCTTGCATCTCCGCGATAATTTCCCGAGGACAAGCAAATGATTGTAAGCACCGAATACGCGGACATCTCTTTGCCGGGTTCCCCGATGCGAACCTTCGTCGCCACGCCGAAAGCCGAAGGTCAATATCCCGGCATCTGGTGTTATTCCGACATTTTTCAGCTTACGCCGCCGCTGCTACGCTTCTGCGTGCGGCTGGCGGGGTATGGATTTGTCGCCGCTGCCCCGGAAATTTACCGCCGCATCGAACCGCCGGGAACGGTGATCCCATTTGATGACGTCGGCCGGACCCGCGGCCAGCAAGACGCCGCGAAGACTCTGGTCGCGCATTTTGACGAGGACTGCCGCGCTGGTCTGGACTGGCTTTCCAAACATCCTAAGGTCGCACGCGGGAAAATCGGCGTCGTCGGTTTCTGCATCGGCGGCCACCTCGCTTTCCGCGCTGCGCTCCAGCCCGATGTCCGCGCAACTGTCTGTTACTACGGCACAGGCATCCATGACGGCAAGCTTGGCC
>DATEWL010000344.1:0-3329 GCA_035258025.1 Candidatus Acidiferrum sp.
CTAAAGGAAGAACCGGTTCCTCGCTCACTGTGGCCTCGATGGTCGCGGAGTTTTTTTCTTTAGCTGCCGGTTCGATTTTTTCCTCGATGGTTGGTTGCGTCTCGATCCCCGGCTCGTTCGCCGCCACTGTGGGCGGTTTGCCTTTGCCGAGCCACGCGGTTTTGCCGAGCAACATCCCGAGACTCTTCGCCGCTGGCGTTACCTTCAGCGCGTATTCGTTTGCGTCCATGCCTTTCGGGAACTGCACCCGGAAGCACTCGATCCCCATCGCCATGAATTCTTCCGCAAGCGACTGCGCCGCTCCCTCGCCGGCGTCGTCGCGGTCATACGCGATGTAGATTTTCTTCGTGCCGTGCTTCTTGAGCGCCGCTCGATGATCGTCCGTGAACCCGTTCACGCCATAGCTCGCCGTGACGTGCCGGAACCCCGCGCACCAGAACGTCAGCGCATCGACGAGGCCTCGCAGAGGATGATTTCCTTCGACACCGCCAGCGCTTCTTCGTTCCACACGCCGCGACGTGGCCCCGGAAGATACATATGCAGCGGCGTGTTTTCCCGCAACGCTCGCGTGATCTTCCGTCCGTATATCTCCACCACTTCGCCTTCGAGATTAAAAACCGGGATCACCACCGAGCCGTTGAAGTGTTCGTGCCCACTCTCTCGCAGGATGCCCACCTTTTCGAGACGCCCGCGCAGTTCCGCTCCGGCCACACGGTTTTTCTCCGGCAGCCGGTAGCCCAGCGTGCGGTTCGCGAAGCCCATCCGGAAACGCTCGATCATCTCCGAGGATTTCAGCCCGCGCGATTCCAGATACTTCAGCGCCTCCGGCGTCTCCTTCAGCGTCTCGTGGTAGTAGCTCACCACCTGCAACAAGAGCGCTCGGTCGTCCGCATCGCGGCTCACCGGCGCGGGCAACTTTGGCACCGAAGAACTTTTCACCGGACGGGAAGACGCAGCTAAAGGAAAATGATCTTCTCGCAGCAGTTCCACCGCGTGACGGAAGCTCACGCCTTCCGCCCGCATCACCCACTCGATCACGTCTCCCCCGCGGCGGCACGCTCCCAGACAGTTCCACAGATTTTTCTTCGGGCTGATCACCAGACTCGGCGAGTGGTCTTCGTGGAAGGGACACAGACCGATGAGGTCCGCGCCGTGGCGCTTTAGCTTCACCCCGCGCGCTTCGGCCAGACGTTCGAGGGAGACTTCACGCTTTAGCCGCTCGATCTCGCTCTCTGGGATGCGCGCCATCGGGGAACCTCCTTTTCTGCGTTTTGAGCCTTTTTCCTAAAACCCTGTCAAGAGGATTTTTCCCTTGACCTGGCGTGTTTGAAATTATAGTGATTTACTATGTATATCAACGGAGATTTCAACATGGCTCTTACACTCAGCGTTGTTATGGCTCTCAACGGAAACAGGGATTCGGCGAAAACAGTCAACCGCGCCCTCGGACGGCGGCTGGCTCACTTCCGAAAACAACGCGGCTACAGCCAGCAAGAACTTGCTCGCCGCGTCGGGGCAGTTCAGGTTGTGATTTCCGATTACGAGCGTGGCAAGCTCAGACTCTCGGCAGAGATGGCGCTCCGCTTCGCTACGGCCCTCGATATCCCCATTCAGGAACTGCTACACACCGGCAAGCTCGTCCCTGTGGACGCTGCTCCGAAGCCCAGCCGCAGACTCTTGCGCCGCCTCGAACTGATCGAGCACCTGCCTCGCCGCAAGCAAGCCGCTCTGCTCACTACCATCGACACCTTCCTGAAGAGCACCCCCAGCAAGGCCGCTTCCTGATTGGACTGGTGACCTCGAAGGAACCGCGCGCAGCTGCCTGAACTTCGTGGATTGCGTGGGGAGTCTTTCCCGAGGAGAGTTTTTTTTCTTTAGCTGCTGCTCTCTTTTGTTTTCAGCAAGTTCCCGTATGGGAACTTCACGGCGCTCTACAGCGCCCGAAATTTCGTATGTCGCTGATTTCGTGATGGTTCCTATACAGCAACCAAAGTTGCTGTGCAGCACCCTTTTAGGGGTGACGTGTCATACCCCCTCCCGGTGCCGCAGGCACCGCTCTTCCCGTGCGCTCCCCGGCGCTCATGGTAACCGGCCATGGCAGGCTCTCGGAAGCCTCAAAGGACAGCCCTTGGCTAACTACTGGCGACGGCTCCGTCAAGGGAGTCGAAGCCTGCTTATCCTGGCCCTTCTCGTCCGCCGAGTCATACTCCTTCGCATAGCTAGCGATCTGCCATTTCCCCGCTTGGTCCTGCTTAAGCTGATAGGTTCCACGTCTCAGCGTTTGAGCGAAGTGTTCGCCCGGCCGAACGGTGAGATCGTCTGCTTGAACACGCATGCTAATCACTCCGGCAGAGTCCCTCTGAAGTTTATCGATGAAGATCCGAAGGCCGTGGGAATAATCTTTGGGATGATGCTGCCCGCCAGGGGCCATCGCAGGTTCACAGACAGCTTCGTCACTAATTTCGAATCCTCCCTTGCGCAAGTATCGTACGAGAGGGTCGGTAGGCATCCCAGAGGGCATTCCAATGCATATCGGAAAGAGTGCTCTATTCCCGAGAGCTGAGAGTTCCTGATTGTAGATGAGCGCAACGCCGTCATATTCATCAGGCTTAAGGCCCTGCGGAGCGCCTTGTCCGGCCATCGCTGCTATGGTTAGCCAGCAACTTACGATAAGGATGAATCCGCATAAGCCGATTCCCCGTTGCACAGTCGCACCTCCGACCGAGATTACTTTTTCTGTCCGTCGCAGCCACATTTGAATTTCTTGAACTGGTCATTCTTGATAGAGTTGATGTCACCGTCTAACACACCGGTCTTTGCGGCTGGAGAGCTCTGCAAGCACTCCAACTGTTTCTGGTAACCTCTGCATTCCTCCTGATTTTGCGCATCTGTGTTCGATGGCCAGCCTGGCTTGAAGCCATTTTTCTTCCCCTTGCAAAAATCAGAGGGAATCCATGGACTGCCATGTCCCGCGTTAAAATCATCGACATGCTGCTGTTCGTGCTCTTTCTGGCACTTCAGATGGTCCCTTTTGAAAAAGGGATTAGTGTTGCCTAGCGAGCTATTTGCCATCGGCCCTTCGCAGACGCCGAAAGTCCCTCCCTGGCAGCAAATGTAGAATGCGGCATCGGGATTCGGCTGAGGCTGTGGCGGCTCGTGCTTCTTCTTCGGCTTCCCTTGCATGCCCGATGGGTCCGTGAAATTCAACGGGCTGTTGTACACGTAGTCGTAGAAATTCACGTCGGAATCGAAGGTCTTCGGGTCTTCACTCAAAAAGCGGCCAACGGCTGGGTCGTAGTATCTCGCCCTGTAACTGTAGAGATTAGTTT
>DATEWL010000345.1:0-2493 GCA_035258025.1 Candidatus Acidiferrum sp.
AAAACGGACTTTGGGTATGTGCTCGTGGAGAAAGACAAGATCGCGTCGATTGTTCCGTCGACACCGGCAGGCGAGACGCCGAAAAACGACAAAACGCCTGCAGCGAAGAAAGATTCCGCAACCGATGCGGCGCCGAAGACAGAACCGGCAGTGGCATCGTCAGCAGAAGGAACAACCGCGGCTACAAATGCGAGCGTCAAATCGGCGGACCCGGCCACGGCAAAGCGCGAGAAAACAGCTCCAAAAATTACGAACGCCGCGGTGAAACCGGAAGTTCCGACGAGCACGAAGACGAATGCGGTGGCACCGGCAATCGGAGCGCCCACAGCGGCGCCGGCTCCGTCGCTGGCGGCATCCGCAGCGCAGCCCGCGGCGCCAAAAGAACCGGAACCGCCAGCAATCCGCGAAGACATTCAAGGGAATCTTTATACGAACTACACACACGGCTTCAAAATGTACAAAGCGCCGAGCTGGGCGTTGATGGAAGATGCGCGGAAGGCGCTGCCGAATGCGGTCGTGGCATTGGGCACGCTCAACCAGTCGACTCTTCTGGTGATTGGGGACGAAGAGAGCAAAGCTGCCCTGGATCCGGCAGCGGCTACCGTTGAAAGACGGCTGAGCGAAATCTACGAAAACTACAAAAGAATTTCACAGCGAAAGACCGTGGTGGGCGGGTTGCCAGCCATCGAATATCACTACCGCGGCATGGCGGACGGCCACGATTGGTCCGGAACGCTGGTAGTAATTTCTCGAGGGACCGATGTATTCACGGTGCTCGGGATGACTTACGCCGACAATGACCTCATCCAGATACAGGAAAATGTGATTTCGAGATCGATTGCGAGCTTGGATTTCAGCGTTCACTGAGAAAAGTGAGTAGCGGGTAGTGAGTAGCGGGTAGTGAATAGTGGGTAGTCCAAGAGCCCACTGGCTAGGGCCTATCGCCGCGCATCGGAGACCATCACGTCTGGTTAACAATAACTACCCATCCCCCCTAGATTTCTCAAAAATGTTCGTTCTAAAGATAGATCAAGTCGCGTGTTTTGATGCACTTTTGCAAGTGTTGATTCTAATGAACTTAAAGTTGCACTAGGGTTGTGCAACGTTGGACGGATGCCGCCCTCTCGGACCGGACGGAAGCTCACCTCTGGAAGGGAAAACCTCGCCAAAATGAAAAACGGCAGCCGAAGCTGCCGTTAATTAGATCTTGCCTAACACAAAGAGTACTACTGAGAGGAAGTTCGGTCAAGAGGTAAATTGGATCTTAACTGACAAAATTGTCCCTAAACCTCTTATAGATTCGTCTTGTCGCCACTTGCCCCTGCTAGAACTAGAAAACAAGAGCGGGCACGGCGTGCCGTGCCCCTACGATTTTAGGCGCGAGTGGTGAGTTTAGTCGGAGGCGGCGGCTGCAGTGTCGGGGAATTTCTTGTGTTCGCGGATTACGGCGATCAGGGCCTGGGCGGCGCGAGGGAGGCTGCGGTCGCGGCGGTAGACCAGGCCGAGTTCGCGCCAAAGGTCGACACCTTCCACATTGAGGAGTTTTACTTCGCCGGCTTTTACCTGATCGCGGGCGAAGCTCTCGCTGATGAAGGAGACGCCGGCGTCGGCGGCGACGAAGCGTTTAATCATACCGATGCTGGGGAGCTCCATGGCGACGCGGAGGCGGGCGCGGTAGGGGCGAAAGAGTTTGTCCAGCACCTGGCGGGTGAAGCCGGTACGGGGGAAAATCAGCGGCTGCGCGGCGACTTCCTCGAGGGTGATCTTGGAACGGTGCGCTAGCGGGTTGCGGCTGCTGACCATGAAACGCAAGCGGTCGCGGGAGATGTGGTGAACCTTGAGTGTGGGCGACTTGATGGGCAGCGTGACGATACCCACGTCGACAGAGCCGTCTTCCACGCGCTGCAAAATCTTGTGGCTGAAATTGCGGTAGATGCTGATGTGGACTTGCGGGTAGCGGCGCTGAAAATCGGCAAACATATCTGGAAGCAAATAGAGACAGGTGGCTTCGTTGGCACCGAAAACCAACGGGCCTTGGACCACGTCGCCGCGGTCGGCCACGACTTGGATCGATTCATCGCGAAGACGGAGAAGGCGCTCGGCGTATTCGAAGAGGACTTCACCTGCGGGCGTAAGCTCGACGGATTTGGCAGAACGGTCCAGGAGACGCGCGCGATAGGCTTGCTCGAGCTGGCGAATCTGCGCGCTGACAGCGGACTGCGAGCGAAAAACTTTTTGCCCTGCGCGCGAGAAGCTCTTTAGTTTGGCAACGTATACGAAAGTGGCGAGTTGATCGAAGTCCATAGGCAGGCGGCTCGGCAATGATTATAGCGGAATGTCTCCGCTAAGTAAGCGCAGAATCTTGCTCCTTTCAGGCTGGCAGAGGAGCTCGCGTAAACGCGGCGCTCTGCGGCGGACTAAAAATCACTTCTCGATGCTTTAATCGTGTGAGCAACGGCTCCCAAGTAGCTTCCAGGGTACCTTGGAAATGAA
>DATEWL010000346.1:0-5896 GCA_035258025.1 Candidatus Acidiferrum sp.
CCGGCGGCGAGCGCGCGTAATCCGGTTCGCGCTACTTTTTCCGCGGTCTCTCGATTCGCTCGTGTGGCAGCGATATGCGTTTGTCCGGCGACATCCGCGAATTCCGACTCTGTCGATCCGGGGCACAGGGCGCAGACTCGAATGCCGTAGGGCTTCATTTCTTCCGCGAGACCTTCCGCAAAAAGCAGATCGAAGGCCTTGGTTGCGGCGTAGGTCGAAATGTACGGCACGCTCTGGAAGGAAGCTGTAGATGCAAGAATCATCACGTCGCCGTGGCGCCTGTCGACCATTTCTGGGAGATAGAGGCGCGTCAAATGAACGACGGCGGAGCAATTTACCTGGACCATTTCCAAGAGCCTGCGCGTCTCGACCGTGCGGAATTCTCCGTACGCGCCAAAGCCGGCATTGTTGATCAGCAACTCGACTTCAATTCCTTGTTCCTTCGTAAACTGAAATATTTTTTGCGGAGCGTCGGCTTCCGCCAGGTCTGCCACAAAGATTTTTGTTTGGATTTTGTGCGCGGCTACGAGTTTCTGTGCCAATTCTTCCAAGCGCTCGCGGCGCCGTGCCGTCAAAACCAGATTCGTGCCGCCGCGCGCCAGTTCCTCGGCCAGCGCTGTGCCAATTCCCGCGCTTGCGCCCGTCACCAGCGCCCATTTCCCGGACCACGGTGTCATCGCATTCCTCGTAAGAAGAGACGTTCAGCCTATCACGGAGTTGTTGACGAAGCGCTTTCGCGGGAAAATTCCGGCCAGACTATCTGGAACAAATTTTATCTAGCGGCACGCGCGATTTGCGGCAATCCGGCATCTTCTGCGGCAACGCGGCCGATGACGGACCAATCTTTGTCCTGATTACCGCGCGCCATCGCGGTAATAAAGCGGTCCCGCACCACGCTTGCGATGGGCATCGGCACGTTCGCTGCTTCCGCAGCCTGGAGCACGAGGCGCACATCCTTCAATCCGAGCGGCAGAGCGAAGCCTGCAGGCTCGTGCTTGCCCTGAACGATCAATTCGCCGTAGGTCTTATATACCGGCGCGTTAAACAGTGTGGCGGTTAAAAATTCCATGAGTGCACCCGCATCCACGCCAGACTTTCGCGCAAACGCCAGCGCTTCCGAGAGCGATTCGAGCACCGTGGCGATCAAGAAATTTCCCGAAAGTTTTACAACATTGGCCATGGATGGCCGTTCGCCTACCACGAACAATTTTGGCCCCATGGCTTCAAAAAGCGGCTTGCACTTCTGAACGAGCGCTTCGGCGCCGCCAACAACTATGGCAAGTCGTCCCGCTTCCGCTGCTTCTGGGCGTCCGAAAACCGGAGCGGCGAGATAGCCTTGCCCGACTTTGGCGTGTTCCGCGGTGAGCCTGTCGCTCAAGGCTACGCTGATGGTACTTAGGGAGACGTGCACGGCGCCGCGCGGAAGCGACGCCAGAATTCCGCCGTCGCCAAACACAAATCCTTCGAGCGCCGCGTCATCCGCAACCATCGTGAAGACTACTTCGCTGCGACACGCCTCGGCGACAGAAGCCGCGACGATCGCGCCATCCGCGCCCAGCGCTTCCGCGCGCGACCGCGTGCGGTTGTATACCGTCATGCGATGACCGGCCCGCAACAAACTCTTGGCGATTCCCGAACCCATTTTTCCGAGACCAATCAATGCAGCTTCCATGATAGACGCCTCCATACGTTGTTATTCAAACGCGGTATTCACGGCGCGGCGTTCGCAGCCCGTTGTTTACGTCTCTGCTGTTTCATTCGATTCGGGAGAGTCCTTGGCGGGTGCATTCTTTGTGGTGCGCCACACGGCGTCGCGAACGCGTCCGCCCTCGTGCTTGATGCGGTCCATGAGCCGCTTGGCCCAGACGAATTCTGCCGCCAACAAGCCCAAGCCGAGAAAGATGACCAGCCACCCGGGGCCCGGAGTGACCAGCATCACGATGCCGATCAGCAGCAGCGTGAAGCCGCCTATGATGCGAGAGAAGCGGCGGACTTGCTCGACGGTACGAAGGATCATGAGACTTTCTGGAAGGAGTCCTCTGAGGAAAGTGAGGAATGGTCACCAGTTTCTTCCGCTCTAATTTTGGACTTTCGTTCGGCCGCGTGCAAGGGCGCCGGAATTCCCGTGTGTCCATCTCGGAGAATATTGGAAAAACCTGAAAGTGCCGGACAGAGGATGGACCTACGGCGGCAGAGTGCGCTTAAACCGAGAGCAATCCGGACACCCGAAAGCCTGAAATTGATGGTGTGTCAGGAGGCCCGAATTCGCTCGTAATAAGAGACCGTTAAGCAGAAGCGAGGAGGGCGGGTTATGCTTTTGCACAGCCGAGTGTAGAAAAACTGTGCTCGGCGCTAAAACTTTGGTAAAGTGCCGCGTCAGCTACCCACTCAGTTCCACTGCCTCGGAGGGCTTAATGAGCACTCTCGATTTGCGGCCGCTTTCCATTGGTGAGCTTCTCGACCGTACTTTTAGCTTGTACCGCCGGAATTTCTTGCTATTCATCGGAATATCAGCCATTCCTCACCTTCTGGTTCTGGCGTTTCAGCTTGCGCAGCTGGCTTTCGTGCTCCCTAGCGTTCCAGCTCGGCCGCCCGTGACGACGGACTTCCAGTCGGGCCTCCCTGGTTTCTCCGCGGGGGGCGTAATAGGGGTCCTCGTGCTAGCCCTCGTTGGAATTGTTATTTATCTGATCGCCTACTTGTTCTCTCAAGGCGGCACGGTGTTCGCCGTTTCCGAGCTTTATCTAGGGAGGCCGACGACTATCGGTCAACCGCTGAGGCGGGTTCGCGGGGAGCTAGGATCACTTTTCGGCGTCGTTTTTCTCAATGGTTTGGTGACTGGCGTCTCATTCCTGCTCCTGATCATCCCGGGTATCTACATGGTTTGCCGGTTGTGCGTTTGTATTCCGGCGGCGCTACTCGAGAATCTCGGTCCGCGCGAATCGCTCGAGCGCAGCTTCGGGCTCACGAAAGACAATGTCGGCCGGGCGTTTCTGATCCTTCTTCTCTATTTTGTGATTCTATACGCGGCGCTATTCTTGTTCGATATTCCTTTTGCGATCGGCATTCAGTTCGAAGCGCACGATCCGTCGATGGTTCGCTTGTTGAGCGCCCTAATGCAGGTTGGGAACTTCATTGCCGGCGTGTTGATTACGCCGATACTCACGATCGCTTCTTCTATCTTTTACTTTGATCTGCGCGTGAGGAAGGAAGCCTTCGATTTGCAGTTGATGATGAATCCACTCGCGGGAGGAGTGCCAGCGCCGCGGAGCGCCACTAGCCTGCTGTCCTAAATGTTGCCGAAAAGCGCGTCGATCGTGTGTCCCAGGGCCGAGCATGCCGATAAAATCTAAGCGCTATTTTTGTGCAGCCGTTTTTCTGTTTTGTTTTTTTGCCGTGAGTGGCACGGCGGGGGCGCCGCGGGCAGGTTCTACTTTGCCCGCGGTTGCCGGCAGCAATGTTTATCCAGATGCATCGTCTTTTGCGGCTGAGCTTCAGCGAACTGGGGTCGCAATCGAAAAGGAAAAGGCCAATCCCGCTGGGTTGGCCGACTTGCGCAAGAACCTGCCTTCTCAGTGGGAGATAAACACAGGCGAACAACACTACAAACTTTCCGCGGAACCTCTGACCGGCCTTCTCCGTGAGGCTGAAAAAGGAAAAAACCCAAAGAGTATCGCAGACAAAGCCGGCGAAGCGGCCGAGTGGGCCTTCGATCTCGCCAATCAAGCGAAAGCGTACTCGGCAGCGCAAACCGGGAGGGACTCGAACGTCAGGAACTCTCTCGCGAAAATCCTCAGCCGGCGCGAATTCGGCGGAGTGAAGGGACCTTCCTCGTGGGATCTGTTTCGTCAACGAGTGATCCAATGGATTGAGAATCTCCTAGTACGCATCCTTGGCCAAATCGGCCGGTACCCCATGGGCGCCAAGCTCTTGTTCTGGTTGATCCTTGTGGCGGTGGTTGTATGGCTGGCGGTAGTCCTCTTCCGCTATTGGACGCGGCGTGCAACGCTGGACGAATTGAAAGCTCCAGATTCGGTGGCTTACGTTCGCACTTGGCAGGAGTGGATTCAGGCAGCGCGCGAGGCTGCCGTTCGCGGAGATTATCGAGAGGCGGTTCATTCTGCGTACTGGGCGGGCATCAGCTACCTCGAGGACAGCGAGCTGGTGCGGAAAGATCGCACGCGGACGCCGCGCGAGTACATGCGATTGGTCTCGAACTCCACACAACTTGTAGCCACAGGCCGCAAAACCCGCGAGTCGCTTTACGCGCTGACTGTGGTTCTCGAGCAGGTCTGGTATGGCAGGCGGCCAGCGAGCAAACAGGATTTTGCACAAGCTCTGCAGAGCGTTGAGGCGCTGGGATGTCAGCTCCAATAACTGCGGGAGATCGCAAGATGCTGCTTATTGCGGCAGCGGTCCTTGTTGTGCTCACCGCAGGGCTCGCATTTCTAGGAGGAGATCCAACGGAACAGGGGAGGCCGATTCCATCGACGTACTCCGCCAATCCAGGCGGCGCGCGCGCGGCCTACTTGCTGCTTCAAGAGCTGCATTACAAGGTATCGCGCTGGGAGCGGTCTCCTACCGAGCTTCCAATCGATGAGGGGGATGCCGTCTTGATCCTGGCGGACCCGTTGGAAATGCCGACTAAGGAGGAGATCGCTGCTCTTCGAGCGTTTGTCGAGGAAGGCGGCCAGGTGGTTTTCACGGGCGCGCGCATCAAATCCTTCTTTCCCGAAGCGAGAGTTGATGAGGAGTTTCCGTCAGAGGAACGGAAAACGTTTTCAGCGGATGTTCCCAGCAATTATTCCGCGGGCGCTCCGAAAATCGTTCTACAGACAGATGCAGTCTGGCAGGCGCCGGATGCCAGTCAACTCGCGCTGTACGGGGATACACAGTCTCCGGTGGTCGTAAGCTGGCGAATCGGAGATGGCAGGGTTCTGTGGTGGGCGGCGGCGACGCCATTGACGAATTCCGGAATCTCCAGCCAAGGCAATTTAAATCTCTTTCTCAACGCGATGAGCTTTCCGTTGGCGGACGAAAAATCGACGGTGCAAATCTACTGGGATGAATATTTTCATGGAGAACGAACATCGCTGTGGAGCTACGTGCGAAAGACTCCTGTAACGTGGGGACTGGTGCAGATTTCAGTCCTCGGTCTAATCGTAATGTTTACGTTTAGCCGGAGAAGTGGTCCGACTGTGTTGCCACCCGTAGTTTCGCGTCTTGCTCCGCTGGAATTTGTGGATACGCTAGGAGGACTCTACGAGCGCGCGGGAGCCGAGCCGGCGGTCGTGGGCTTTGTCTACCAGCGATTCCGTGCGACTCTTTCGAGGCAGTTGCGGATTTCCTCGACCGTGGGGGACACGGAGCTTGCGGATGCCGTGCAAACCCGCCTGGGCTGGAAGGAAACCAGTTTGAAGCAGAGTCTGGCGCGCGCGTTGGTGGCCAGCCGGGCGCGGAAGGTCGAGCCGGAGGAAGCGCTTGGCTTGGTCAGAGAACTGGAACGCTACGAAGAGCAGCTTGGCTTGAAGAAGAAAATTGCAAAGGAGAAATCCTGAACGTGGAAAATATCACCCGCCTCGCCGCGCACGTCCGCACGGAAATGTCGAAGGTTATTGTTGGGCAGCAAGAAGTGATCGACCAGCTTCTGCTGGTGCTGATTTGCGGCGGTCACGCGCTGATTGAAGGAGTTCCCGGACTTGCAAAGACGCTGGCCGTCAAGACTTTGGCGCGCATCTGCGGGCTTGGCTTCCAGCGCGTGCAATGCACGGCCGACCTGATGCCCGCCGACGTGATGGGCACGAATATTTTCAATATGGCGACGAGCTCGTTTTCGCTGCGCCGGGGGCCCGTTTTTACGGACTTGCTGCTGGTGGATGAAATTAATCGGACTTCG
>DATEWL010000347.1:0-8859 GCA_035258025.1 Candidatus Acidiferrum sp.
CTGGGTCTGCGGGAAATGAAACACCGCCTGCAGCGAGCCCCGACGTAGTCGCGGCGGAGAAGAAGCCGGCAGAAACTCCCGTAGAAAAACCCGCACCGAAGAAGAGCGAACCGGTTGTGAGCGCGCAGGCCGCGGAGTACAAAGGGCGAATTGAAGAAGCTATCTCGGAAAAGGGTTTGACGGGACGTGCCAGGGTGCAGGCGATTGGAAGCACGCTGATCTTGGCGGGAAAGCTGCGTCCCGCGGAACATGGGGCACTGCTGAAATTCTTGCGCGACGCTCCCGCGAGCGTCCGGGTGGTTGATCATATCGAGTATGAAGACGCGCCGGTCGCTGACAATACACATGACGCGGATGGAGGGCACCCTGTTCCGACAGGGGGCCGCGGCGCGATTCACGTGGTTACGGATCTGGTTGGAGCCACCGCAATTCTGCGCGGCCCGGCAGGCCGCGTCGTGAATCAGTGCCAAACACCATGCAGCTTCAATGAGCTTGGGCCCGCGCAGTACAGCCTGGAAGTGCAAAAAGAGGGTTACCAGCCGATGCAGACCGCGCTTCAAGTGAAGGCGGGAAGTGTCGTCGACCAGAAGGTGACGCTCGAGTCCCTGGCGAAGGGGTTGCTCCTAACTAGTAAACCGGCAGGGGCGGATGTGTTTATCAATGGAGCGAAGCAATCTGGCCAGACGCCAGTGACGCTGCCACTTGCGCCGGGCTCGTACAACCTCGTGCTGCGTATGCCGGGCTACGACGCTTATGCCGGAAGCGTGCAAGTGAAAGACAATATTCAGACGCAGCTTGACGTGCCATTAAAGGAAAAATCCAACGTTAAGGTGGCGTGGGCTGATGTGGAAACGACTCCCAAAGGCGCAGAGATCTTTGTGGACGGACAAACAACAGGACAAACGACCCCAGCCCGCGTGCAAGTGCCGTCCGGCCTACACACGGTAACCGTCAGACTTAATGGCTACCAACAGGTGAGGAGAACCTTCCAGGCCGTAGAGGGAAGTACGGTCCACATCACCGATGTAACACTGCAGCCGAAGTAAGATGTATTGGCACCCGATGCGCCGGGTTGGCAGGTTGAAAAGCCGGTTGCAGAATGCCATTTGATCGGTTCCTCCCTACTAAGAACGTAACTTTTTGTAACCGTTGCTTGACTCGGGTTCCAGAACCACGAAATCAACCTATTCAAAACAAGCAACTTAGTTCCCAAATGAGGGGGCAGGCAGCGTGCTTGCTTTATAGATAAGGCTACCCTGCCCTCGCGAACCCGTCCCTTTGGGGGTAGGCAAGGCAGAGTTCCTTATTCAACCGATCGGTTGAATACAGACGTCGTTTAAATGCTGGCGTCGGCTAGATGCGAGCGACGGAAGCAAGAGGGGAAAGCCTTGGTACTTCGGGCCATTATGCCGGTGGAGGAGCAGCGCTACGACGCTGAGTCGCACCCGCACGCCGAGCCCCAGGTACGGAACGCGTCGCGGCCACTTTCTGGCGCAGCGCCCAGCGTGAACTCCCCTACCCCGGATGCACGTACGGGGGGCCTCATCCATTCCTTGCGATGCCTTCATTTGTTGTTCCGCTCAGAGCGCCTCTACGACAGAAATCATCCTCGCAGGCTGCAGAGTTTGGACGCCTCGTATGAGACATTGCACGATCTCGCCGGCGCACTAAACGGCATTGAAATCCACATCGAGCGCAGCGGACTGGTGGCGCCCAAGCTCAGCGATGCGCACCTTCCGGATGTGCGGGGCGAAATGCAGTCTCTTGCGCAGGATTTGCAGCGCGCGGGAATTCAATCTCTCGCATTCGCAAGGCAATTTCATGTAGGCGAACTGGACACGCTCGCGCAACTCTTCAAAGCATCATTGCTAAGATCAGAGGAGGCTATAAAGCGCGGTGGGAGCAGCTGGTGGGCCGCACGATTCCTGGAGAATCGCGTGGAAGGGATTTCCATTAACACGCAAACGGAACGCAAAGTGGATACGGTGCTCGCCAGCCTGATGGGCGCGCTGGTGGCCTACGGCGGAAACTCGCCGCGCGAAGTCAACGAGACTCCCATTTTGCCGCCGGAAACCGACGATCTTATAGGCGCCTTGCGTTTGATTGGGCGTCTGACGCCGCCGCTTGAGGCCGCACGCGGGCTTGCTCCGGAAGAAGCGGCGCGAGCGATTCACGGAGCGATGGAAGATGCCAGCCGCGAGACGGTGCGCATGCTGCTTAGTTCGATTTCGCAGTACGCCCCGCGCGAGGGCGAACGCCCGCAGCCATACCTGCTGCGCCTTTCCGTGAGTTTGATTCTTGAGTTCCTCGGAGCGGAATTTGCCGCCGGAACGCTTGCGCCGGCTGCTGTGCGCCAGACGTTTCATAAACTGAGCGACGTGCTGGTCGCTTCGGGCGGATATACAGGCCCGCATTCTTCGCAACACTTGACGCTGCTGGCGACGACCTGGGCCAGCGACACGCACAGGGAACAAATTGTCGAAAAGTTCTGGCTGGAACTTCCGCCACGAGAGAAGTCCGCAGTGCTGCGCGGACCAGAGGTGTGGAGCGTGCCGGTTGTGGCGTTGAAGCGAACGCTTGGGCAATTGGCTGAAGCGGGAGCGGACGCTCCGCGACGCGAGGCGCGAAACATTCTGCTGAACTACTCGAGGCGGGTGGAAAACGAGAACGTCAATGCGCGGCGGGCGGTGGCGGCGGGATTGAATGAAATGACGCCGATCATGGAATCGCTCTGGCCCAATCAATTGCCAGAGGATTTGAGCCGCGGAACGATGAAGGCCCTGGAGAAGGAAACCATTCCGGAGACCGCGGCGCTGCTTGCGGCTTTCCTGGAGACGCTGGGACGTGTGGCTGTGATTCGCGCGGATTACGCGGGCTTCGAAAACATTTTGATCGGCCTGGAGCGCGTGCCGAAGGATAAAGAACACGACCACATGTCGGCGCTGGCGCACCGGCTAGTGGCACAGGACCGCTGGCTGCTTCTGGTGGATGCGGCGCTGGCCAACCGGCCGCTCGATCCAGTCTTGCCGCGGCTTCTGCAGCGCGACCCCGAGAGGCTGCTCGATCGCCTGACTCTACTTTTGACGGAGCCACGTGGCACGGAAATGGTGCCTGCGATGGCACGGTTGCTGCGAACTATCGGCGTGCCGGCACTGAACCTTCTTGAAACGCGGCTGTATGAAGCGCGGAGGCAGCGCGTCACCGCGGCGATCAAGCTACTAGCCGCTACCGACCCGGAGCGCTTACTGCGCGGCCTGGCGCGGGCGCTGGCGAGCTGGGAGTGGAATTTGCAGGATCTGGCGGTGAGCGAACTCTCGCGGCCGGCCAATTCCGTTTCGTCGCATAGCGCGGCTTTTGTTTTCTCTGCGGTTCTGGCGGACGCGCATCCGCTGGTCGTTCCGATGATGATCGATCAAATCGGCTTGGCGCAGGAAACTACCGCCGTGCCGCAATTGATGGAAATTGCCGCGGGCGAGCATGAAGTCTTGCGCGACCTCTTTGTGCGGATCAAGGCGATCGAAGCGATCGGGCGCATGCACGCAAGCGAAGCAGGGGAATTGCTGCGCATGCTGGCGGAAGGCCGCGAAGGGCTTGCGTTTGCCGAACCGTCCGGATTGCGTGCGGCGGCGGAAGATGCATTGGCGATGATTGAAAACCGGCCGTCTTCGGCGCGGGCGCGCGCGGCGTATGAAGCGGCACCGCAGACCAATACCACCTACGTTGTGCCTCGGAGGTATGTACGAGTCCCTCTGGAATCGCCCTTGCGAGCGCAGATTGATGGCTCGCAGGCAGGCCTGGCGCGCGTGAAGACCATCAGCCTGGGCGGGGCGTATTTGGAATCTCCGAAGAAGCTCAGCGTAGGAGATTCGATCAAGCTGGAGGTTCGCTCCGGGTTGCGCAAGATTCACTTCACCGCTGTTGTGCGTAATCTCGGTCCGGATGGCAGCGGCGTCGAATTCGTGCACATGAAAGATGAAGACCGCGAGAAGCTTCGCAAGCTGGTGCAACGCCACTTGCAGTTCTAAGCCCGCTCCTCCTCCCAAAGATCTCTCGCGCTTGCTTCTGGCTCGTGCACTGCGTTGTATGGTGTTGTGCGGCCGGGGCCCCCCTCCCCTTTTTTCGTAAGTGTTCATTCTAAAGACGCTTAAAGTCACTTATTTTTATAGATTTACGCAAGTGCTCATTTCAAACGGCTTGTTTGCCTCAATTTGCACTAAAATTGTGCAGGTCTCGTAAGTGTTGCGAATAAAAGGCTTAGATCGTTTGGCGGATGCCGAAAAGCAAAAACGCCAGCAGGATGCTGGCGCTACTCGAAAGGGACGCAATAGTATCCAGGAACTACTATATGCCAGGAGTAATAGTTCGTCCAGAAAAAAATGGGTAGTGGGTGAGTTTCCGGTTGGTCCGTAATCCGTCCCGGATCAATGCCAAGCGTGGGTATCGCTTCCTACAATCCGACTTCTCGTTACTAATCGCGGTAAGCGAGCGCCATATCACTGTCGCGGTAGGGACGACCATCGCTGATCGCCCCCCGCACAGATCCGTACAAGCGCGTTTACGCATACGGCTCTTACCCGGGATGAGTAGCGGCGAAGCGAGCATCCGGATAGGGATATGAGTTGCCGCAGTTCGCGCTCGTCTTGCGCCTGGCGAAGCTGCTCGATGCTTCTTCCTGGGGCTGCCATTCTCGGATTATAGCCCTATCGGCAATTCAAAACCCTTCAAAGATCTAACGCAGGCTCGACTGAATTCCTACATCATTTTCGGCCGATTGCGAGTGGATCACGGGCCACTCGGAAGTAATCAGCTCGCCGGTCGGATTAGTACCGACAAACGCGCTAGCGGTGACGGTTTAATCGCTGGTAAAAAGCCGATTTCACAGGACTAACCCCGCCGTCGAAGCCAATCACCCTCCTTCGGGCGATTGCAGAACCGCGCACTTGCGGCGATATTCTCTGGGAGCTTCGCCCATCTCTCGCTTAAAGACGCGGCTGAAAGAACTTTCCGATCCGTATCCAATGGCTGACGCGACCTCGGAGAACGACATATGGTTCGAGCGAATCATGCCGCCTGCTTTGTACATCCGCAACTTGGTAAGGTATTCGAGAGGTGTCTGGCCCAAGACGGTCCTGAATTTTAGGGCAAAGGCAGACCTGGACATGGGTGCTTCACGAGCTAACGACTCAACAGACCAGCTCCTATCAAGGCTCGCATGCATTGCCTGTATAACTTTCCCGAGATGCTTGTCTGACATTGCCGCCAACCACCCCTTCGGCGGAGCCTCGGAGCTGCTTGCATAGGCTCGAATGGCGTAGACAAATAAGGACTCATAAAGACAACTGATCAAGCGCGATGAAGCTATACCGGGCTGAGCCGTTTCTGCCGCCAAAAGATCCAGCACGGATTGGAAAGCGTGACTTCGATTTTGGTCCAGTCGCAGGTGCAAATAACGAGGCAGGATCGTGGAAATGAGTGGGGCCTCGAATGCACCTATTCCAAAAGACCCACTCACCAAAGTTGTGGGCGCGCCGCCTCCTCCGTAATGAATCACGCAATCGACTTCCAGTTTTCTTAATTCGCGGTAATCGGCGACAGGGGACCGCGGATGATCCATCAATGTAAAAGGCTCTTTGCTGAGAATGGAAATGAAAACATCTCCGGCGGAGAGGGAGATGGCTTGCCGCTGGTTCTTCAATTTCAAAAGCGCCGATCCACAAACCATTAATCCGAAGCGTATCCGCGGATCTCTATTCTCTGGGTAGTGAAAACCCCAGGGGGCGGTCGCCTCCAGGCGCGTATAAATCGCGTCCTGAATTCTCATCGATCCAAAGACTTCAGACAGCGGGTCCACGCGGCGCTCAAATACTGGACGATCGGTCATGTTTTCTGGACGCATGGCACTCGCAAGTCCCGATTTTATCGCATCTATCTCTCGGGCCCCCAAACATTTCCATTGGAGAAAAAATGATCGTAAGAACGTGCCGCTCTAAAGATTTCTTTCGCATGACCTTCATTGCGCTATGCTTTGCGGCTGCGTATTCGCCACTTGCCGCGTCACAGGAAACAAAGAACAAAGCTGATCTCAGTCGCGACTCTTCTGATGCCGCGCTTCCTCGTCCTTCCGCGGCGGTTGCCAAAGAAGCCCCGGAAACACAGGGCCCGCAGCCGGCCAACCTTCCTGACGCGCCACAAGCTCAAGACCAAAACAATCCACCAACCCCATCATCCCATCCCCAAGATGGAAACAGTGCCCTCCTGTTCCTGCCTGTCAGGAGTTCTGGCAGCCTCTCCTTCGGCGACAAGTTTGCAATCTACGCCCATCAAACATTTGGGCCGCCTGCGGTTATCTTTCCAGCGTTTGCGGCCGGTATGGCCATGGCGAATCCCAGGAAGAACTACCCCCGCGAATGGAAGGACGGTGCCGGGGCGTTCGGCAGGCAATATGGAGACTCCATCGCCACGGTCGCTTCCCAGCGAACGGCGCGCTTTTTGACGGGTGTTGCCTTGCATGAAGATCCGCGGTATATGCGATCCAATAGTAAAAATCCTCTTCTGCGAACCGGTCATGCACTTGTATTTACTTTTATCGATAAGACCGACTCCGGGAGAAACACCATTGCCTTCTCAAATTTTGCGGGAGCGGCTGCCGGCGGTTTTGTTGGCAATGCTTATCTGCCGCATGGATATAACGATCTCACGCACGCAGAACAAAGAATGGCTTTCCAGTTCGCGGGCATCGCGATTCAAAATATAGCCGCTGAATTTCAACCGCAGTGGGGACCGGTTGTGCGAAAACTGCGCATCAACAAAATCATTCCCGAGTGGTGGGTGCCGAAGCACGAAAACTAAGCTCTGCCAAAATGCCGCCGCCTGGAACACCTGGCCTAAGGCAGTTGACGACGTGCGCAAGGACACATCATTTCGAGCCCTGTGCTGGAGGATCCGGCGGTATTCAACTCGAAAACCGTGTCCGAACGAACTTATTCCAAACTTTCGGCTCCAAAAGCATCGGTCATTTACGTATGCGCCGTTGCATTTCCCCAGCCGCCAATTCGTTGAATTTATTTCTCGTAACCATCCGCTTTGCTTCCGGCATCAAACTGGTTCGCGGTAGCGTCGCAAGGAGGGATGATCATGAATTCCAAGCAAGTGGTTCTCATCACTGGTTCCAGCACCGGCTTCGGCAGACTGTTCGCCAATACCCTGGCTCGCAATGGGCACACCGTTTTCGCGACGATGCGTGACCCCGGAGACCGCAACGCCAAGAATGCCTCCGAAATCCGTACGCTTGCTGAAAAGGATTCACTGCCAATGTACGTCCTTGAACTGGATGTAACCGACGACTCGTCAGTCGAGCGGGCTGTGAATGCCGCCGTGGCCAAAGCCGGCCGCATCGACGTCGCCATCAATAACGCCGGCTACTTCCTCTCGGGGCTGGAGGAGGCTGTCACCACCGAACAAGCGAAGCGTCTTATGGACACGAATTTTTTTGGGCCGGTTCGCGTAAATCGAGCCGTGCTTCCGCACATGCGGCGGCAACGCAGCGGCGTGCTCATGCACATCAGCAGCGGCGCCGGCCGCGTGGTTCTTCCTGCCGTGGGTTTCTATTGCGCCAGCAAATTTGCGCTCGAGGCGTTGGCCGAAGCGTACAGCTACGAACTTGCGGCGCAAGGAATTGAATCCGTGATTGTGGAACCAGGCGCATATGAGACCGCTGTTTTTGGGAATTCGGTGGCGGCTGCCGACGAGGCTCGCGCCAACGCATATGGCGCTGCCAAGGAGATCCCTGCGAAAGTCAACGTCGCACTTTCCTCCACCACCGCCAACGCCCAGGAAGTCGCGGACGCCGTTCTGCGAATTATCGAGACCCCTGCGGGGGAGAAGCAGCTAAGGTATTTCGTCAGCCCCCGGAATTACGGTGTCGACGAGATCAACGCCGTCACAAAACAGGTGCAAGCTAACGTACTGGAAGCTTTCGGCCTCGCTGCCGAAACCAAATTCCTCAAAGGCAAAGCAGTCGGCTCCGTCTAGCTCCCTATGTCGTAAAGAATTCCCACTTGGCGAGTCACGGGGTATGCGGAAATAAGTCCAGGAGACCTGATCGCGCCATTACTTCCGGCTTGCCGACAACCCGTCGACAACGAGGGTTTCACCGGGAGCGGATTTCGTTAGGGGATATCTAAGCGCAACTTGACCGGCCCGCGCATCGGCTTGATAGCATGTTGAATTAGTCAGGGTTGAGATATTCGCTTTTCATCACAGAAAAGAAAGGTCGCTTGTGCGCAAGATTGTTTTTCTTGTCCTTTTGTCGGCGTGCGGAATCACAGGTTCGGCTTTGGCTCAATCTCTCCCTGGCGATTGGATCGGCCAGATGAATGGGGGATTCAAGGTCCGCATACACTTCGAAGCGAGCGACTCTGGCTTCAGTGGAAAGCTGATCAATCCCAGCGGCAACGAAACGGTTCTCGATCAGATCACGTCCGACGGGACACATCTGCATTTTGCCGTGAACAAGCTCAACTTGAGCTACGACGGTGTGTGGCACGAGGATGAAAAGGTCTGGAAAGGCAATCTGACATTTCATCAGGTCTATCCGCTGGTTTTGAGGCGCGCCACTGCTGAGGACATGGGCACAGTCGTCCACAAGCGCCCGCAAGAAGACGCGATTAATGCTGGACCAGCACCTTATGTGCAGCGGGAAATCCAGTTCGCCAATACTACCGCCCGTAACCAGATCGCGGGTACGTTGAGCCTACCGACTGGAGACGGACCATTTCCGGCTGTTGTGTTGATCTCGGGAACTGGACACAACACGAGAGACGAAGACGTTTGGGGCCATAAGGTATTTCTGGTTCTAAG
>DATEWL010000348.1:0-3225 GCA_035258025.1 Candidatus Acidiferrum sp.
CCTTCGCGGGGAGTGCCGCCTACGCGAACCGTCGGCGAATCGGCTGTAACCAGCTCGGGATGCGCCGCCTCGAGTGCCTTCAGCCGCTCCATCAGCTTGTCGTAAGCGGCGTCGGAAATTTCCGGGTCATCCAGGACGTAATAACGATACTCGTGGTGCCGAAGCTTCTCGCGAAGTTGCTCGATCTCTTTCTTAACGGAAGCAGGCGCAGCTTTGGCCATGAAACCCTCTGCAGAAGGGATAGCTCAATTTCGCCTGACATTATATAGAATGAAGTCGGGAAGATACGACCCGCTTCAATGACTCGGGCACAAGACGCGAACAAAGTATGACCACGGAAACCCAAAACGCGCTGCTGATTCACAACCCCAATGCCGGCAACGGCGGGCATGGCCGCCGCGCCATGCTGGACGAAGCGCGCCGCATTTTTGCCGCCGGCGGCATCCAGACGGACCTATCCGAAACTACTAAGGCCGGCGATGCCACGGAGTTTGCGCAGCGCGCCAATGATGAGGGACGCCACCTCGTCATCGCCTGCGGTGGCGACGGCACGCTAAACGAAGTCGTGAACGGCCTGGCAGGCCAAAAAAACGGCCATCGCGTCCCGCTCGCGCTTCTTCCGGGCGGAACCGCCAATGTCCTCGCTAAGGAATTAAATTTGCCTTGGGACATTCCCAGCGCCGCCGAAATGCTCGTTCATGGCGTAGTACGGGATATTCCCCTGGGGCTCGCTACTCCGCTCAACGAACCCGCGAAGACAAAATATTTCCTCAGCGTTGCCGGCGCGGGGCCCGATGGCATGATCGTGTATTCCATCGATCTCGATCTGAAAGCGCGAGTCGGCATCCTGGCGTACTGGTGGCAAGGAGCGCGCGAGGCCTTCCGCTACAAATTCCAACACTTTCGCGTGATTGCCGCGGGCAAGGAAATCGACGCATCGCTCGTCGTAGTCGGCCGCACTAAAAACTACGGCGGGCCGTTCAAGATCACAACGGACGCGGATCTCTATGAAGATCAGTTCGAGCTGATGACCCTGACCACACAGAGCGGCTTGCGTTATCTAAGTTACCTGCCGACGCTCTGGCTGGGAAAACTCCGGGGCACAGAAGGCGTCCACTTCTGGAAAGCAGACAAAATCGTGTGCGAACCCATTGGGAAGGACCCGATTTACGCGCAGGTGGACGGCGAGCCGCTCGCCCGCCTCCCTGTCGAGTTCAAAATTATGCCGCGCGCTCTAAAGCTGCTCGTGCCAAGCAACGGCCTTCCCTTGGGATTGAAAGCTGCCGCGAAGTCTTAATTATTGTGGACATCGTCACTCATGGACTCGCGTCGTTCGCCGTCGCACGAGGGTTTTTCCCACGTGCCGGAAAGGTGGCCGTATTTTCAGCCCTTCTCGCTGGGACAGTTGCAGATCTGGATTGGCTGAGCGTCTACGGCGGGCCCGCGACGTTTCTGGCAGGGCACCGATCCTCACTTCACTCTATCGTCGCGGCGTTTTTCCTCACTATCGCGATCGTCGTCGTTTCGGGACACTTGGCCAACCGCTGGTACGCGACGCGCATTCCACTGGGCAACCTGGGGAAGGACGAGACCATTCCAGAGGAGCCAGCCGCCAGGCGGATTTTCCTGTTACGCCGCTTTTTTGCCTACCTCTTGGGGGCACCGATATGTGCCGCTCTTTTGCATCTGGCGATGGACACATGCCAGTCCGACGGAGTGATGCTTTTATGGCCAATTAGTTCCCGCCGTTTCGCGGCAGACTGGCTCCCTGGGATCGATCCGTGGATTCTCACGATCCTCATTGCGTGCATTGCGCTGCCTGAATTATTGCATCTCGTCAGCTCTGAGATCGGCGCCAAATCAAAAAAGCCTCGAGGACAAACCGGCGCCATCATCGGCCTCGCACTGGTATTTGTTTATGTTGGCGCGCGCGCCATTCTGCACTCGAATGTGGTGGCTCTGATGGAATCGCGGACGTTTCATGGAGAGACTCCGCGCCGCGTGAGCGTTTTCCCGGAGGCTCTCTCGATCCTCGCCTGGCATGGAGTGGTGGAAACCGAGAGCGCGGTGAGCGAAATCGACGTTGACGCCGCGTCCCCCCAAGCTTTCGACGCCGACTCCAGCGTGAGGCAATTCAAGCCGGATCCATCTCCCGCCCTTGATGCCGCCCGAAACACAATCGTAGCCAGGCGATTTCTCGCGACCGCGCAGATTCCCAAAGCCAGCCTGGAAAAAACCGAGGCCGGCTACGTAGTCGTATTACGTGACTTGCGTTATGCCGCTGCGGGCGAAACGGCACATGAGGTTGCCGCTGTCATCGAACTCGATCTAAACAACAAAGTCACATCACAGGAGTTGGTTTGGGCTCGAGACCTGCGCCACTAATTTACGACCGGTTTGTTTTTAGGGCTCATGATGCGGCCTATGCCGGAGTATCCAGCGCGAAAGTCCATAACTAACCACCACAAGCGCAATCACGAGCGCCGCCACCTGCAACTTGTGAGCGGCAAGATAGGGCATCGCATCCGACCCATAGCGAACGGCGAGATAGCCCACGCCGAAATAGCGGAACAGACGGGCCAGCGTGATCGCGGAAGCAAATCCGAAGAGCGGTGCCTCAAAGACTCCCGCAGCAAACACAAATATTTTAAACGGCGTTGGCGGCGGCAGAAGCGCCGCAATCAACATTCCACCGAAACCGTTTCGTTCGACCCAATGGCGAATCGCAAAAGCGCGCGCACCTGCTTTGCGATGAAAATAAGCTTCCCCGCCCATGCGCGCCAGAAAGTAAAGCGTCACGCAGCCCAGCACTGACCCCGTCGCGGCCATCAAAGCGTAGAGCGGCATTCGTTCCGGACGCTGCATCGAAAGCTGGATGAGAAGCAGATCGTTGATGATGGGGAATGAAAGAACAGAGGAGTCCAAGTAAGAGATGAGCAACAGGCCGGGCGCTCCCAGCCCGCTGGCGAAGGCAATAATCTTCTGCTTCCAGCCATTAAGACTTACTGACAATCGCAACTCCCGCCGCCAACCTTTTCCCTCTTACAGACCGTCATCTTCTCCCGCCACGTATGCAAGGGAATCCTTCCTTATTGATTTGGTCGATCAGTCTAGCAGACAGCTCATTTGTTCTAGAGCAAAGGCAGGGCCATCCCGCGGCTACTGCGAAAACGCGGCGCGGTCGAAGTGGTTCATGAAGATCTGCATCAACGCGGTTCGGTGAAG
>DATEWL010000349.1:0-2743 GCA_035258025.1 Candidatus Acidiferrum sp.
CGACCGTCGCCATTGGCGCCACGCTCAACTTGATGAACGTCGGCCTCGAGAAATACATCCCTACGCAAATTCCCGTGAATATCGCGGCGCTTCCCTCCGGCGCGAAAATCGAGCGAGAAGGCTTCGTCTATCGCGGCAAGAGCTACACTCTGATCAACGCGCTCAGCTCCGGCGTCATTCCCGACGGCGAATATCTCTACGACAGCGACACAAAACAGATCGAGATTCAGTGGGCGCAAGGCATCGGCAGTGACAAAGCTCCCGCTCCGCAAGCCCGCCTCATGGCCACGGTCATCAACGGCATCCTCAACCAAAAACTCCCGTGGCGACTCGTTCTCATGGGCGTCGCCCTGGTCATCGCCGTCGAAATTCTCGGCGTGCGCTCGCTCGCGTTCGCTGTCGGCTCGTATCTCTCCATCGCCACCACGGCCACCATGTTTGCCGGCGGCCTGGTCCGCTGGCTCGTCGAATCCACTTCCAAGGAGAAAAAAGACGAAGGCGAGGCCAGCCCCGGCGCGCTCTATTCCAGCGGACTGATCGCCGCTGGCGGTGTTTTCGGTTTGCTCGGCATCATCATCAATCTTTTCCAGGATCCGGAAATCGCCACGCACGTGCCCGGCTGGTTTGGCAGCCTGCTCCGTTTGCCCTGGCGGCCCGACCTCTTCTCCATCGGCCCCAAGTTTTGGCCCATGCTTAGCCCGAACGACCAAACACCTCTGCCGACCCATCTCCAGTCGCTCTTTGGCGTCGTCATGTTCGTCCTTCTCGCAGCCTCTCTGTTCCATTTCGCCCGCAAAAAATTGAGTTAAGGAGCCAATCGGACAGATCAAAATTTCATCAAAAAATAACGAATACCCGCCAAAACGCCACTTTGACGCGCGCATGCCAACGCCGTAAACTTAAGTGTTATGGCACCCGGGTCAGGCGTAAAGAGCTATCGCGTCAGCTTCGACTTTTACATCACGCCTGGCGTGAAGATGCTGCTGCTCGCGAACTTCGGGATTTTCATCCTCGAAGCGTTCATCTATCACTTCGCTGGCGTCGCCGGCTACAACCAGCTTCTAACGCGTTTCGGCCTGGTCCCGGCCGGGGTGCTGCCTGGTTTGCGAATCTGGCAGCCGTTCACTTACCTCTTCCTTCACGACGTCAACTATTTTCTGCACATCGTCATGAACATGTTGATGCTCTGGATGTTCGGCCGCGAACTGGAAATGGTTTGGGGAAGAAACCGTTTCTTGCGCTACTACTTTCTCACTGGCGTGGGCGCGGGACTCATAAACGTCGCCGTGAAAACCGTTCCAGCTCTTTTTGGCCACGGATTTTCTTATGTGCCGACCATCGGAGCTTCTGGTGCGATTTTCGGAATCTTGATTGCGTGCGCGATTTTGTTTCCGGACCGGCGTGTTTATCTCTTCCCGATTCCCGTGGCTATGAGCATGCGCACGGTGGTGGCGATCATGGCGGCATTTACGTTTCTCGGGACGCTCGGCGTGGGAGACGACAAGGTGAGCAACATCTGCCATCTCGGCGGAATGCTCGTGGGATATATTTATTTGCGGCGCGGGTCATTTTTATACAGCGTGCGAAACAGCGTTTCGGACTGGCAGCACAAACGCAACCGCAAGAGATTCGACGTATACATTAACAAGCACAAAAACGAACCTCCTTCCCGCCCGGACCGCTGGGTCAATTAGATTTCCAGAAATTTTCCCATTTCAATTGGAGTGCTGCGGCGGCGCAAATGCAGGTCCTGCTACGCGGGGCCGCCGATGACGTGAAACTTCATGAAGTTTGTGGTGCCGCGTATGCCCATGGGTGTGCCCGCGACGATGCCGATGACGTCGCCTTTGCGAACGAGGCGTTCTTCGAGGAGACGCTTTTCTGCTATAGCGGCTAGGCCGTCAATCTTTTGGACATTGGGAATATGGCGTGGCATCACGCCCCAGATTAGCGCCATGCGGCGGCGAGTTTCGGCTTCGGGCGAGAAGGCGATAATGGGGACTGCGGGGCGGTAGCAGGAAACAAGACGCGCTGTGAAGCCGCTGTGCGTGAATACGGCAATCAGCTTCATGTGCAATTCATGCGACGCGTGGCATACGAGTTCGGCAACGGTTTCCGCAATCTTCAATTTTTCCAGAGGCACGCGAGGTGGCGTTTTCCAATCGCTGGCTTCCGCCTCGGCGATAATGTTCGCCATCATGCTGACAGCTTCGACGGGATATTTTCCGGAGGCGGTTTCCGCGGAGAGCATGACGGCGTCGGAGCCGTCGAAAATCGCATTGGCCACGTCGGAGGCTTCCGCGCGGGTGGGCCGGGGATTCTCGGTCATGGATTCGAGCATTTGCGTGGCGGTAATGACGGGCCGGCGGAAGTGGCGGGCGCGGGCGATAATTGTTTTTTGCACGACGGGGACGCGCTCGGGATTCATCTCGACGCCCAGATCGCCGCGCGCGACCATTACGCCATCGGCGGCGCCAAGGATAGCGTCCAGATTTTCAATGGCTTCCGGTTTTTCCAGTTTGGCGATGACCGGCGTGTTCTTGCCGGCGCGCCGGACCAGCGCCTTCGCGAGAAGAACATCCTCGGGCCGCCTGACAAAGCTTACGGCGATGTAGTCCGCGCCGTGCTTCAGAGCAAAGGCCAGGTCTTCGCGGTCTTTCGAGGTCAGAGCGGGAACTTTCAACTTGATTCCGGGCAGGTTGATGCCTTTGTGCTCGCCCAGGGCTCCTCCGTTGATGACCTC
>DATEWL010000350.1:0-3461 GCA_035258025.1 Candidatus Acidiferrum sp.
CACAGGCCACAGGGGCTCTGATCCGAGGGGTCTCGGAAACGAACCCGCGCCGTCCCCCTACACGAATCGCTGTATAGCGAAACGGAGAATTGTGAGTGATTATCGAGGCCGGGCAGTACCCTTAGAACTGATGCAGTCACACGCAGCCGAAACTGGAGCACCTAGGAGTTCGCGGCACGAGCATTTCCGCCAGCTGGAGTCCTGACAACGGAATGGAGCGCATCCCATGAGCGTAAAAGCCAAAGACGTGGAAAACCCAACTGAGAAAGCAACTGTCACTCTTCCCGGAACTGTTGAAAAGATCATCCCTTCTATTGATCCCAATGAACCGGAAAAGGCGCAGATTGCTGTGGAAGGCGCGGAAGAGCTGTACCGGGAGATTCGAATCGAGAATACGCTGCAAGATGAAACAGGTAATGCGGTAAGTCTGAAAAAGGGCGCCGAGGTAGAAGTGACAATCGCCGCAGAATCGGAAGCAACGACTCCAAAGAAAGAGGTCGAACCAGAAGACCTTGTACCTGGAACCGAACAAGGGAAGGAAAAGAAAAAGAGCTCATCGAGTTAATCGCAGTATAGTCCGCCGGATACATCAATCAGTGTATTGCCCGCTCAAGTTCCATCGGTAGTCTTAAGATTGGTGGTTAGGCCGATGGCTAGATGGGCGCTGAAGTGCAAAAACTGCGAACAGCTTTTCACGCAGTCCGAAATAGGAAACACGCTGGCTGACTATTTCATTCCCAAGAAACCGAAGCTGCCGCCAGAAGGTCTCGAGATTGAGTGCCCGCATTGCAAATCCAAGTCTGCCTACCAACCAAACGAACTAAGGTACCGGGAAAGCTAAGAGTTCGGCGGGACGGTGGGTGTTGCCGCCGCTGCCGCAGCGAGGAATTGCTGACGTGTCCAATCATTGCGCTGGGGACTGGGGCCGTTGCGAAGGCACTGAGTAGCCGCGCCCGCCCAATTCTGATTTTGGACATAGCTCATAAAGCTGGGAAAGCCATTGAAGAGGCCAGTGACCCCAAGGTTGTAGATCATGTCGAGCAGGCCAAGCTTTGCGGCGTCCGGAAAGACAGAATAGTTGGGGAGACGCTGGTTAAGCTGGGTGTCAAAAAACGTGAGATGGCGTGCGAGGAGCGCGTCTACCGCTGGATGCGGCAAAGTAGGGGAGAGTGGGGAGCGGTAAAAAGCAGCGGGGAATTTGCCGGGGGACAGAGCGGAGACCCGAGTATATTCGGCTTGAATCGCCGCAGCGGTGGAAGGTTGGTTGTTGGCATCCACGAAGGCGAGAGCAAGAGCGTGCGCAGGAGTTGCTAGAAGTTCGCCGACGGCCACGGTAACAAAACCTTTCGTGTCCAAGTACATCCAAGGGACAACTCCTTCGAAGATTTCCAGATGGGCGAGTGAATCCTGCAGGTATGGCATGCATTCCCCCTGAGGTGAGGTGGGGCTCCTTTGGCATTGGTATACACGGTTCGCGGGCGGCCCTCAATGTCGAAAATGGGGGAGTGGGTGGTGCGGCGTGCGGCGCGTGGAATCAAGACTAGGATGGTTGAGGCGGCGGTTGGGGAGGCGCATCGGTTGAGGGGATGCCGAGGGCGTCGTTGATGGCTTTGAGAAGGACGGGAACGTCGACGGGCTTGTGAATATAGGCGATGGCTCCGGCCTTGAGGGCGGCATCGCGGTTGCCGATGGGGGTACGTGAGGAGAGGACGATGACAGGGATGGTGCCTGTGTTGATCAGCATCGCCAAGCGCTGCAGGACGACGAAGCCGTCGCCAGCAGGGATGCCGAGATCGAGAACGATGAGATCGGGCTGCTCTTTGCGGGCGGTGCTGATAGCAGTCAAGCCGTCGCGAGCGGCGACGACTTCAAAACCGGCAGACTTGAGGCGGCGGGCAAGAGCGGTGAGCTGGACGACCTCATCCTCGACGATTAAAATTTTCTTTCCTGCCATTGCAACGCGCAGCCTCTGCCTTCGTTGAGATAAGAAATGTTGCGTGCCACGGAAGCGGAGCAGTGTTCCGTTCTGCCATGAGTATGCGTTTGTCGGGCGGAGATTACCAGACAGATAGCCGGGACAGGAAAGGTGACAGAGCAGGAGAGTAACGGTGCCAAAGTGAAACGTCGGGTTTGGGATTGTGGTGCGGCGACGAATACCAATGTGGAGCGAGGCATTGTACAATCCGGCGCACGGCGGAGCTCTGGATACGGATCTAGAAGGAAAGGATAACGGATGAAAATGGGGCGATGGCTGACGGGGATTGGGAGCGTGGTTTTGTTTTTGACGGGGATCGGGCATGGGACGCGAATCACGCAATTGCAGAAGATGATTGTGGACAGCGGAATGAAAGCGCCACTGGACGCGATCTTGAAGGGCTGCTGGCTGGTGTTTTCGGGTGAGATGGTGGCGCTGGCGGTGATAGCGATGGTGGCGAGCGCGATGTCGGGCGGGGGGCGGTTTGTTTTGATTTGCGCGGCGACGATGATTTTCAATGCAGGGCTGCTGCTGCACTTCGTGGGGCTATTCTTTGGCGTTTACGTGTCCGCTGCCGTGGCGCTGTTATATCTCGCGGGTGGATTGATACAGGTGAAACAGCCGGCGTGAGTTTGGTGCTGCTGACGGCTCACGGACGATGGCTGCGGCCAATTTGTCGGTTGCGATGACCGGGGCGTTACGAGAAAATTGAGATTCGCGCTGCGCAACCGAGGGTCCGCTTAGGAATGTGACTGCGGGCGGCTCTGGCAGCGTTTCGGCAATCCGGTGAAAGAAAAAGAAGGACAAAGACAATGACCCAACACATTGGCGAACTCAATCCTCCCTATCGATTGATGCTGACGCCGGGGCCGTCGTCGGTGGACCCGCGAGTGTACCGCGCGCTGGCGACTCCGCTGGTGGGGCACCTCGATCCGTGGTTCAAGACGTGCATGGACGAAACGCAGATTTTGTTGCGACAGATATTTCAGACGGAGAATCGTTTGACGATGCCGCTTTCGGCGTCAGGCTCGGGCGGGATTGAGGCGTCGGTGCTCAACGCGCTGGAAGAGGGCGATGAGGCGGTTGTGGCGGTGAACGGCGTTTTCTCCGAGCGCATGTTTGAGATTGCGTCGCGGGGCAGCTCGAAGGTGATTAAGGTCGAGGCGCCTTACGGTTTGCCGGTGGATGCGGAGGATGTGCGGCGGGCTGGTAAGGGCAAGAAGATCAAGATGATTGGGTTGGCGCAGGGCGAGACTTCCTCGGGGGTTTTGACGAAGATTGACGGGTACCGAAAAGTAGCGGATGAGTTGGGAGCGCTGCTGGTGGTGGATACGGTGGCGTCGTTGGCGGCCGTGCCGCTGCACGTGGATCGCGAGCGGATCGATATTTGTTTTAGTGGGTCGCAAAAGGCGATTAGCGCGCCGCCAGGGATGTCGCCGATAACGGTGAGTCCTGCAGCGGAGGAAGTTTTCCGGAAAAGAAAGAC
>DATEWL010000351.1:0-2671 GCA_035258025.1 Candidatus Acidiferrum sp.
ATGCCCGCTGATCCTGCGATCAGTGCAATGGCGCTCCTGCGTTCGTCAGTCATGCGTCCGACAGTAAGGACGCTTCGCTGGACCGTCAACGCCAATTCGCCGCACGTACCGAGATACCGAACAAAGAGCCGTCCGATGTCCAGAAACGCACCGCCCCCTTCGCCAAAACCCGCACGCGGAACCGCGCGACCAGCCTCAAACTGGCCCGCGGCAAAGAAAAAAGTCGCTGCATCACCAGTCACAAAGAAGATCGACCGCCGCGTTCGTGCCACCCGCGATGGCCTTGGTGATGCTCTCATCGCCCTCATGCACGAAAAGCCTTTCGAGTCCATCACCGTCCAGCACGTCCTTGACCGCGCAAAAGTCAGCCGCTCCACCTTCTACTCGCACTACAGCGACAAAAACGATCTCTTCCTCAGCGACGTCGAGGACTTCTTCGAAATGTTCTCCACCGCTCTCATCCGCCACAACGACACGTCCAATCGCGTCGCTCCTGTTCAGGAATTCTTTTCCCACGTCGCCGAAATGCGTCAGCTCGTTTCCTCCATGGCAGCCTCGCAGAAAATCCGCGACGTCTTTGACCTGGGCCAAGGGCGCTTCGCCCGCGCCATCGATCAGCGCCTCGCCACCCTTCCCGCAACGGGCAACCTGAGCGCCACGCGCCGCTCCGCCCTAGCCCACGCCAGCGCTGGCTCCCTCTTTTCCCTCCTGAACTGGTGGCTCCGTCACGGCGGTTCCACAACACCCGCCCAAATGGACGCCCTCTTCCACCAAACTCTCTGGTCCGGCATAACCCCTCCCGCCCCGCGCCCAACCTCAACGTCAACCGCAGCCCCAAGATCGACCGTCCCAGCCACTCGCAAGCTCCGCTGACCGGCTCCAGCTCCGCCGCTCACGCCAAAGCGAAAGACACCGCTCCACGCCATATTCCCCTTGGGGATTAGTGCATACGGCAGCTGTGACCGCTGAAAATGGGCCGACGTACAGGCAGGCTAAGTCCTTTATCAGTAACGCTTACAAAAAACGAGGGGGGTGATGAGGCGATCGATCCCAAACAACTTCACCTCCCAGCCACTAGTTCGCGCACCATTAAATACATCGCTGCAAATCCGGCCAGCAGAACGCCGCTCTCCAGCGAAACTGAAACAGTGTGCAGCCGGCTGAACTCAGCCAACAGAGGACTATCCGCCGTTGTCGCCTGAATCGATCCCATCTGCATTCGTAAGGCAGCCATCTTGGCGCTGACCGTGTACTGCGAAATTGCCGTCAATGCAGTCATCAGCACCACACAGAGCGCGGCCGGAGTCACAAAACTCGCAAAGCTTCGAGTGCGTACCAGGCGAACGAGCAAGAACACGATACCCAGGGCAATGCCGCTAAGATGCATACGCGTAAGAGAAAAACCTACGATGGCTCCAGCTTGGTCGCGGTTCGGCGCCAGCACCCGAAACGCACCCGGCGCCACCACAAAGCTCAGAAACACATCGCTCCCGAGCCAAACGCTCAGAGCTAGAAACTCAATCGTGCGAAGAATGGAGGTCATGACCAGATCCGTGGCGCCCTACTCTCGCCCTTTTTACCGAGTGATGCAACCACCGATTGAACACACACGCATGCCTAGCTTTTGATTCGTCACTGAGATTAGTGCCAGAATGAGAGGGTTATGGTGGGCGACAAAGGACTTGAACCTTTGACCTCTCCCGTGTGAGGGGAGCGCTCTAACCAACTGAGCTAGTCGCCCGGCCGGTACAGCCGCGACGCTCGAAAGCGTCATCTACCTATTTGTAGCAGGAAGGACCCGGGTTTTCAACAGATGCCGACGGCCACGTCCCAAATCGTCTCGCAGCTTCAGCGCTCGATCTCCCGTGCGATCTACGGCAAGGAAGAAGCCATTCAGCTCGCGCTGATCACTCTACTCGCGCGCGGCCATCTGCTTATCGAAGACGTGCCCGGCGTAGGCAAGACCACGCTCGCCCAGGCTCTTGCTAAATCGTTTCATTGCACCTTCCAGCGGATCCAGTTCACTTCGGACCTTCTTCCGAGCGATGTGCTCGGCGTGAGCGTTTACAATCCCGAATCGCGCGAGTTCGAGTTTCGCTCCGGGCCGATTTTCGCCAACGTCGTTCTCGCCGATGAAATCAATCGCACCACGCCGCGCACACAGTCCGCACTTCTCGAAGCGATGAACGAGGCACAAGTCACCGTGGACGGCAAAACTTTGCAATTGCCGCACCCTTTTCTCGTCATCGCCACGCAAAATCCTGTGGAGCATCACGGCACATACCCGCTCCCCGAATCGCAGCTCGACCGCTTCTTGATGCGCATCAAGATGGGCTATCCCTCGCACGAAACGGAACGCGAGATCCTGCGCAAGCACATCCATGACGATTCGCTCGCGACACTCGAACCCGTCGCCGGCATTGCCGACGTCCTCGAAATGCAGGAATCCGTCGCCCGCGTGAAGGTAGACGCCAGCCTCCATGACTACGCCCTGGAGATCGTCAACCGCACGCGCAAAACCGAGCAGCTCGCACTGGGCGTCAGCCCGCGTGGCACACTCATGCTGCAGCGCGCCGCGCAAGCCCGCGCTTTTCTGGATGGCCGCGATTACTGCTTGCCGGATGACTTCAAGCAGCTTGCCGTCGCCGTTTTTTCGCATCGCGTGGTCGCC
>DATEWL010000352.1:0-2109 GCA_035258025.1 Candidatus Acidiferrum sp.
CCACATACCACGCCTTTTTTACCGCATCCCACCTGGCTCCCATCGCTTTGACTTCGTGCCGTTCGTCGTACGGCACGGTCAGGTAGGTTCGCTCTCCATGTGGAATTTGCTCTTTCACCGCTGTTGCCTCCTGAGTTTGACTGATTTCACGTTTTTGTTCGAGCCCGAGCACGTATTCGCTGATTTTTTCCGCGTCTGCGGCCGCGTATAAGATTTCTGTTGGTGTATCCGTCAGGATCTGGACCCAATGATCCACATAGCCGGCGTGCTGCCCAGGATCGTAGCCGAGCCCCACTTCCGAACCCAAAATAAGGCTCGCTATCTCCGCTCGCAGTTCTTCCCGCGCGTAACCTTCGCTCCCAAAAGGATGGGTTAGGTCGCGGTTCAGCCGGTCCGGATGGCCCGTCGAATGCCCCAACTCGTGCAGCGCCACCGCATAGTAACCCGCTGCCTTCTCAAATTGTTTGCGCGACGGCAAATGGATCGTATCGGTCGAAGGACGATAAAACGCTCCTCCCCCTTGCGAATGTTGGATCTTCGCTTGGGACGCGCCTAACAGCCTCTCCGCCTTTTCCAACGGGTCCCACCCCACATCCCGCGACGGTTCCAAGTCCGGAATCCCGTCGATTTGCTCTGCGTTGAATACCGCCGCCACGAGCACCTTCGGACGCGACAACCGCACCATGTCTTTGATCGGCTTCCCGTCGTTATCCAGCTCCGGTTTCCCGTCTTTTCCAAGGCGCGGCCTAGCCTCCTCCCAAACCCAATGCTGAATCTGTGTCCCCTTTTCCCCTGCCCTTACCTGCCATCCTTGCGCCTGCGCTTGTTTGTACGTCATCCATCGTGGGTCCGCGAAATCTGTCGCCATTAACGCCAGAATATTAATTCCACGATACCGGTTTCCCGTTGTCGGATTATACGGGCTCGCCATCTGGCCTGCTTCCCAGGGCTGCTGCCAGGGCGCGGTTCCCGCCTTGAGCTGCTCAATCAGCTTGTTCGCCAGCCGCTTTGCAAAATCGCTCTTGTCCATTCCCATCCTCCTCCCATCACAAGTCGATTATGCTCTCGCGTGCGTCCTCATCGCTTAGAGCGTCTTCTTTGAACGCAATCCGCTCCGCTTCATCCGGGTCAAACTCCACTTCGCACCCGGGGATTTCCGCCTCCCGCAGTTTGCGATCAATCCTTTCCTCTATCGTGTTGTTGCCTTGCTTTTCTTCCATACTCTTTATTTCCATGTTATAACCGGCACGATTACCGATTGAATCGTTGTTTTTGAAAGAGGTCCGAAGTAGCGCCCATCGAATGACGCCGGGTTGTAATCAGACATTAAGAGCACTTCCTCGCTCCGGAGCGCGTAATCGCTCAATTCATACGCACTCAGCGGCCGGCCAGCCTCATCCGCGGGCCTCGGTGCGCTGTTTTTGAGCAGGACGCCGTTCACTTGCACGCCCTGGACCCCAATCGTGACCCGGTCTCCGCTGAGCGCCGCCACTTGTTTGATCAGCCCGCATGTCCCAGCCGGACTAGGCCCAGCCGCCAAATACCCGCGCTCCTTCGCCAAGTTGAAAATTGGCGACGCCGGCGGCAGCGCAAACACAAAGTCTCCTTTAGTTGGTGCCTTTGAAACCGCCCAATAAATTCCTATCGGCTCGCTATCCGTCCCGTTAACCCGCAACCCGATCGCACACACGGCCCACATCCCCGCAACGCCGGCCAGGCACCCAAGCGCAAACCACCGCAGCCTTTTTACTTGCGCTTTGCTTTTTATGCCTTCTTCCATTTCTGGCGTATCTTCCCGGTGTGGCTATCACGATCGAGACTCCTGCCAGCAAACGGTTTCTCCAAATTTGCAGCGATCCCGGCTTCGCCGATCGTCCCGAACGCTTCGAGATCGACGCTGCCGGCCAACTCATCATGTCTCCACCCCCTGGTTTCGACCATCGCCAACGAGCTCGCGCTATTGCCAATCTCCTCGATCAACTTCACGCCGGCGAACTCGCCACAGTCGAGCAAGCTATCCTTACTCGCGACGGCCAGGTGAGAATCGCCGATGTCGTCTTGCTTACCATCGCTCAGAAACGTTGGTTGATTGCTAATCCAACGTCCCCT
>DATEWL010000353.1:0-3073 GCA_035258025.1 Candidatus Acidiferrum sp.
GAAGCTCTTTCCTCTATGAGCCGCACAGTGATTGAGGCAGAAGAACGGGAACGTAGCCGGATTGCCAGAGACCTTCACGAAGACATCGGTCAGCGTCTTGCTCTGTTGGCAATTGGCATCGAACAGCTCAAGAGCGACCTGCCCAATCAAAGTGTTGGGCTTCTCAACCGCATGGGCGCGGTATGGAAGCAGTCTGTGGAGATACTGACCGATGTCAAGGCTTCCGCGCACGAATTGTATTCTCCCAGGCTGGAGTATCTCGGTATCGCTGCAGTATTGCGAAGCTTCTGCCAGGAATTCGCGGAGCGAAAGGGGGTGGAAATTAACTTCACGGACCACAGTCTCCCCAGTCTCGTGCCGCCGGACGTTTCCATTTGCCTCTTCCGGGTTCTACAGGAATCGTTGCACAACGGGGTGAAGCATAGCGGGGCCCAGAAGTTTGACGTTCAATTGTGGGGTGCGTCGGATGAGATTCATCTTACTATTAGCGACTCGGGCTCTGGCTTTAACCTTGATGCGGCAAAACAGGGTCGAGGGCTTGGTCTGATCAGAATGGAGCAGCGGCTAAGACTGGTAAAGGGAGCGTTTGCGATCGATTCACAACCCGCCCGTGGAACCACGATCCACGCCCGCGTGCCAATCAGCAAAGCCGCAGGAGCAGCCGGGTAAGAACACAGCAATTCTTTAACCCATTCCCCGTTCGTGCCCCGTGCTCAGAAGTCCCGCATCAGCCGGCTTAGCGGAAACTCAGCACTATCTGGCCGTCCCATTCCCGGTCTTTGGCGCTGGCTTTTCGCGCTTTCCACACTTTTCCACAGTCATATCAAACCAAGCAACTTCCGCCAACTCCTTCTGCCCTCGCCACTTCCGCAGTCTCATTCGAATTTTCGGCCTTGATTCGAATACCGACTCAATGACCTAAATAAGTAGTAGACAGCGCATCGTTTTTCCTGCTAGCATTCTCCATGTTTCCTCTCTACCCAGAGCTACGCAGGGCTTACCCTAAGCAACCAAGGGCACGCCGCACACTTCCGTCCGCGCATATCGGCGCCCACATTTTTATTGCGAGTGAAGCCCAAGGGCTAAGGCCGGTCGCTCGTTCCTTCGGCACTTTTAGGCAATCCCGCAAATCCAAGGCGGTCGTCGCCTGCCCGCCATCCGAATTTCTACGACCAATTGCCTGCCGCGAATCACGGGCCAATTTCGACACTAACCTCTTTAGAATCCCCATTTCCAAAAAATGGCCCAATATCTCCTTTAGAATCTGCAGATTCAAAACACGAGACTTAAAGCCCTTTAGAATCCGCACTTACGAAAAAACCCGGGGGAGCCCCCCTCCCCTCTCCCGATCCTCTGCCGTTCACTGTCCGTCCTCTAGTAGTATCCTGAGAGCAGCCCCATGATCCGCGTCTACCTCGATTACAACGCCACGACACCCGTCGAGCCCCAAGTCCTCAACAGGATGCTTCCCTATTTCTCTGCCGATTTTGCGAACGCCTCCTCCATCCACACGCCCGGCCAGCGCGCCCGCTCCGCCGTTGAAACCGCGCGCGAACAAGTCGGCGCCGTAATCGGCGCTCGCCCGCAAGAAATCGTCTTCACCAGCGGCGGCACCGAATCTGACAATCACGCCATATTCGGAGTGGCACAGCCAATCCTGGCTGTGCGCTCTTCCCCTGCAAAAGCCACAGCCCCGCACATCATCACGACCGCGATCGAGCACGAAGCGGTTTTCAACGCATGCCAAGCCCTTGAGACCCACGGCCTGAGCGTCACGTATCTCCCAGTGGACCGCCAGGGTCTCGTCGATCCCGAGTCTGTCCGCCGTGCCATTCGCCCCGAAACTTTTCTGATCACCGTAATGCATGCCAACAACGAGCTAGGCACCCTCCAGCCCCTCGAACAAATGGGCCGCATCGCCAAGGAACACAAAGTTTATTTCCACACCGATGCAGTCCAATCCGCCGGAAAAATTCCCATCGACGTCAACGCGCTAAATGTGGACTTGCTTTCGATTTCCGGCCACAAGCTGTACGCCCCCAAGGGCGTCGGCGCTCTCTACGTCCGAAGCGGAACCCGCCTGCGCCAACTCCTGTACGGCGGCCATCATCAGCGCGGATTCCGTCCTGGAACGGAAAACGTTGCCGGAATTGTCGGCCTCGGCAAAGCTGCGGAAATCGCACGAGACGCCCTTCCGAGCGATGCGCAGCAAGTCTCAACACTTCGAGACAAACTTGAGTGCGGCCTGGTCGAACGAATCCAGCAAGTCCATGTAAACGGAGGCAGCGCTCCACGCACTCCCAACACCACAAACGTCATGTTTGCAGGCATCGAAGGCGAAGCCCTGGTCATCGCGTTAGACCTAAAAGGACTAGCGTGCTCTGTCGGCGCCGCTTGTTCCTCCGGAGCCGTCGAGCCATCGCACGTCCTGATCGCTATCGGCCTATCGCAAGAAGAAGCCAAGTCCAGCCTGCGCTTCAGCCTAGGCCGCCACACCACTGAATCTGAAATCGATTTCGCTCTCGAAGTCATCCCTGCCGCCGTAGCTCAATTGCGCGCGCTCTCCCCGACCTATCAAAATGCCGCCCCCCATGTCTAACTCCGTCTCTCTTCTCTGCGAAAGCTCTGCGTCTCCGCGTTCCCCGATTCCAAGCGCGCCGACCCTGAATCCGCTAAAATAAAATAGTCAGCATGAGCGCCACAACCCAATTCGACACTCTCCCCACCCGCGAAGAAACGCAGCGCGGCTTGGTCGTTATCGCCATGTCTGGTGGTGTCGATTCCTCCACGGTCGCCGCCGTTCTTCAGGAACAAGGCCACCCGATCGTCGGCCTCACCATGCAGCTGTGGAATCAGCGCCGCCTGCCGGAATTGCAGGGCGACGGCCCCAAGCAGCACCGCTGCTGCTCGCTCGACGATGTCTACGACGCCAAGCGCGTCGCACAGCATCTGAATTTTCCGCATTATGTAGTGAACTTCGAGGAGCAGTTTGAGCAGCGCGTCGTGCGCCCGTTCGTCGACCAATATCTCGCCGGCCGGACGCCGATCGCCTGCACCAACTGCAACACCGACG
>DATEWL010000354.1:0-3086 GCA_035258025.1 Candidatus Acidiferrum sp.
CGATTCGGGGCGACCTGCTCTTGAAGCTCGCCACGGACCGCGAACAGTATGAGGGAATTATCGGGAACGCCCTCACATTGTGGGACCCAGCGATGCTCGGAGAGAATCAAAATAGTCAGGTTCATGTAGAGGGCACTGCCCAAATCGTTGGTACGCCCGAGTTCACGAACCAGGCCCAACTGCGCGAGCTTCTGGCGGCGATTGAAGAAAAGCATCGGCTAGTCACCGTGCTAAACGCGTGTATAGAGACGCCCGAGCCCGTGCATGTGCAAATTGGCGTGAAGGAGATATCGGAAGCCGGCGACAATCTTGCGATCATCAGCGCGCCATACACGCGCAACGATCTCGTACAAGGTTCGCTCGGCGTCCTCGGCCCGACGCGCATGCATTACGAGCGCGCCATGACCGCTGTCGCGTACGTCGCACAGCTATTCAGCGAAGCGTTGAGTAAAATTTGAAACACTTTTTCCAGAAGAGAGGCAGCAAAGTGCCCGACAAGGACTCACCTTTCAACACTGAAAACAGCGCGCGAGACGCGGCCACGGACCAATCCGACACGGCCAAGCTCGCTGCGGATTCCGCAGCAACGGAGGCGGAAGTTTCGAAACTTGCCAGCGACCTGAACGAACTGCGCCAAACGCTCATGCGCCGCCAGGCTGATTTCGACAACTACCGTAAGCGCATCGAAAGAGAGCGCGCCGAAGATTCCAAGCGTTACACCGCCCGCGTCATCGAAGGCTTGATTCCCATCATTGACGGCTTCGAACAAGCTCTCGCTGCCCACCGCGAAGCCGAGTACGAGAATTATCGCAAAGGCTTCGAGCTTATTTACAAGCAGCTCGTGGACAACGTCACACGGCTTGGCGTTGAGCGCATCGATCCGCTAGGTAAGCCATTTGACCCGCATTTGCATCAAGCGATGGATCGCACCGAAACCGTTCAACATGAGGACGGCACGATTCTGCCAGTCTTTCAACCGGGCTACATTTTCCATGGCCGCGTTCTGCGACCGGCCATGGTGCGCGTAGCGGTTCACCCGGCCGGCGCATCGAAAGAAGCTGCGAACTAATTCGAACGAAAGGGATGGCATGCCAAAGGGGAACCAAAGAGATTTTTACGAGGTGCTCGGTGTTACGCGGACCGCTTCCGTCGAGGAGATCAAGGCCTCCTATCGCAAAGCTGCGCTGCAATGGCACCCGGACCGCAATCCGGCGAATAAAGAGGAAGCCGAGATAAAATTCCGGGAGTGCACGGAAGCCTACAGCGTCTTAAGTGACCAGCAGAAGCGCGAAGTTTATGACACCTACGGCCACGCTGGTCTTTCCGGCTCCGCCGGCGGAGTAGATTTCAGCAGCACCGTCTTTCGCGATTTCCATGATATTCTCGGGGATTTTTTCGGTTTCGAGGATCTTTTCGGTGGCGGAGGAGGGCGCAGCCGCCGTCGTCAGCAGCGCGGCGCCGATCTCCGCTATGACATGACTCTCACTTTTGAAGAAGCTTCGGCCGGGGTGACCACAAAAATTAAGTTGCCGCGACAGGAATATTGCGAGGCTTGCAACGGCACAGGCGCGAAAAAGGGAACTGGAATCGTTGCCTGCCAAACCTGCGGCGGCCGAGGCCAGCTCGCCTACCAGCAGGGCTTTTTCACGATTACGCGCACGTGTCCTGCATGCCAGGGCGCCGGACAAATTGTTCGGGAGCGCTGCCTGGAGTGCCGCGGTCAAGGACGCATCGAGCGCGAAAAAACGATTGAACTACGGATTCCTCCCGGCGTGGATTCAGGCACACGTCTGCGCGTAACTGGCGAAGGCGAACCGGCGCCTAATGGCGGCGCGCCTGGCGATCTGTACGTGGTCCTCGACGTCAAAGAACATCCGTTTTTTGAGCGTCGCGGCGCAGACCTCTACTGCACGATTCCGTTGAGTATCACGCAGGCGGCGCTCGGAACCGAGTTGCAAGTTCCCGGGCTGAATGGCGAGGAGAAGCTAAAAATCCCCGAAGCTACGCAAAGCGGCGCGGTCTTCCGCATCAAGGGTAAAGGCCTCGCGGACCCACGCGGCGGCGGCAAAGGCGATCTCTACTATCATGTGCGCGTCCTTACGCCCACAAAGCTCACGCGCGAGCAGAGGAAACTTCTCGAACAACTCGGCGCCACGCTGAAAATCGAGAACAAACCCGCCGACCGAAATTCCACGATCTTCGACAAAGTGAAAGACATTTTCGGTTAGTGAGCTGTTCCTGCGATAGAATTTACGCGTGCGCCGCCGATTCTTCGTCGAACAGTTCGCCGGGACCACGGCCGTCATGGAGGGCGACGCCGCGCATCATCTCGGTCACGTTCTTCGCGCCCAAGAGGGGCAGCTCTACGAACTTAGCGACGGCTCGACAGCATGGCTCGGCAGGATCGACTCTGTCGGTCGCAATCGGGTCGAATTCGCTCTCCTCGAGGAACTCCCTGCGCCGACACCAGTCACCGACGTAACGATTCTTCTTTCCATCGTCAAATTTGACGCGTTCGAATGGGCCATTGAGAAAGCCACCGAGCTTGGCGTGGCCAGAATCATGCCGGTAGCTGCGGCTCGCTCTGAAAAAGGGCTTCTTGCCGCTGCCGAAAAGCGTTTCCAGCGGTGGCAAAAAATTCTTTTGGAAGCTTCGCAACAGTCTCGCCGTCTTCGCATCCCGCAACTAGATGGCCTCGCCAAACCCAGCCAAGCCTTCGCAGCGCAAACCGCCAACTTTCGCTTCCTGCTTTCCGAACGCAGCGACGCCCCGTCGATTCGTACTTCTCTCAACTCTGCCGACCACGCGAAGATTGGCACAGCCGCGTTGGCCATCGGCCCCGAGGGCGGCTGGACCGACGACGAGCTAATTGCCGCCCGCGGCGCCGGCTTCCAAGAGGCTTCACTAGGACAACTCATTCTCCGCACTGAAACTGCCGTCATCGCAGCTCTGGCGACACTGAACTACGCCCTCTCTTCTGAGTAGGCCAGCACCCAACACTCGGTCTCGCGGAACCCAGATGCAACGCCACAAACGACCGGCGAATCTTAATTAACGGCCCGGTGCAAATGGACAATCCGTCAATG
>DATEWL010000355.1:0-9483 GCA_035258025.1 Candidatus Acidiferrum sp.
ATCATCGCATCCTTCTGCCGACGGCTGCGTTTGGCGGTGCCATCGCTGTGGTAGTCGCCGACACTCTCGCCCGCACCGTTGTTTCTCCATCGGAACTTCCCGTTGGCGCCATGACCGCTATCGCGGGCGCGCCACTTTTTCTTTATCTAATGCGCAGGAGGCTGGCGTGAGCAGCTATGCCCGCTCCTCTCCTTCTGCCTTGCGTCCTTCGGGAGACGCGGGCGATTTCAACTCCGATATTCGGTTGAGCGTCGAACAAGTCAGCTACGCGTACTCCGCCAATCCCACGCAAGCGCCTCTTTTTACACTCGAAGCCACAAGCTTTCAGGCGCGTCCCGGCGAAATCATTGCGATTGTGGGACCAAACGCCTGCGGCAAATCCACCCTGTTAAAGCTCATTGCAGGCGCGCTGGAACCGCTTTCCGGCCGCGTGCTCCTGAACGGCTTCGTCACCCACGTGCTTCCGCACCGGACCCGCGGGCAGCGCATCGCCATGGTCCAGCAGGAAAGCCCCTTGCTTTTTCCCTCGCGCGCCTGGGAATTTGTTCTCCAGGGCAGGCATCCCTACGGCCGCACGCTGCGATTCGAAACCGAAGAGGACATCCTCATCGCGCGCAACGCGCTTGCGCAAGTCGGCGCTGAACATCTCAGCGACCGCTTAATGGATCAAATCTCCGGCGGCGAAAAGCAACGTGTCATTTTGGCTCGCGCCCTCGCGCAGCAACCACTACTGCTCCTTCTGGATGAGCCCACGTTGCATCTCGATATCGGCGCGCAGGTCGATCTGCTCGAAACGCTGCGCAGGCTTGCATCCGCGAATCGCTACACGGTTGTTGTCGTCACGCACGAACTCAATCTCGCGGGCCAATACGCCGACCAGGTCGCTCTTTTTCAAAAAGGCAAGTGTCTTCGCGTTGGACCACCCGCAACTGTCTTTCAGCGCGAATTGCTCGAACAGGTTTTTCAGACGCCACTCACTGTGGAGCTCGGCTCATCTGGCCGCCCGCGTGTGAACATGCCGTCTGCAAAATAAGTAGCCGTTCCTTTGTTCACCCAAACGCTGCGGCGCAGGCTGCGGCACTTGAATTACGAACAGCGGGCCACCGAGCCCCCCACAACCATCGCGGACTTCGTGCACGGGAAGACGGTGCGTTAGTCCCCGCAAATGCTGGGGCAAACGTGAAAAAGCCGTCGCCGCCGCGCGACTGTAAGGCGGAATAAGGTACTGCTGAGGCCACTGCGGCACATCGCTCGCTGTGCGCGACTCTCACTCAGGGATCGCGCCAGAAACTACGGGCAGCGCTACGGGAAGGCCTCGCACCGTCCCCATTGAATAAAACCAAATGGGGCGGAACTGCCGCCAAGCCAGGAGACCGGCGAAGTCTGCAGCCCGAGCGATCTCTTACAAGCGCCAGGCCAACCTTCAACTCCCGCGCGAGAGGGAGCGGAGGAAAACATGACCGCAAACGCCCTACGAAGTGCAGTTTTTCTTCTGTTTTTCCTGGCAGTCGCTATTTCCGCTCAAGCACAGACTCAATCTTCGGATGCTCATCTGTTTGGCACTCTTCTGGATTCCAGCAGCGCGGCCGTCGGAGGAGTAAACGTAACCGCGCAATGGGAAGGCAACCCAACCTCACAACTCTGGAAGACAACTACATCCGCCGATGGCGCCTACAGCCTCACGATTCCACCGGGCCGCTATCACCTGTCGTTCGAACGCTCCCCGTTTGTTTCTCGCGATCTCGTTCTTGATTTGGCTCCAGGCCAGCAGCGCAAGCTGGACCTCAGCCTCGACCTCGAGCGCCTCTCCTCAAGCGTAATCGTCACTGCCGAAGCAGAGCCAATACTCGCAGACCAAACAACCGCTCCGGTCTCGGTCATTACCAGGCAAGAGATCGACGCTCGTCAATCCGTCGCTCTCACCGACGCTCTCCAGTTTTCAACAGGCATCGCTATCGGCCGCACCGGACCCGAGGGTGGCTCCGCTTCCGTTTTTCTCAACGGCGGCAATTCCAACTTCACCAAAATCCTCGTGGATGGTGTGCCGATCAATCCTCCAGGCAGCGCCGTGGATTTTTCCAACCTCACGCTCGACAACATCGATAAAGTGGAAATCGTTCGCGGCGCCGAAAGCGCCATCTACGGCACCGACGCCGTTTCCGGAGTCATCCAGCTCTTCACCCACCGCGGCTCCACACGCACGCCGGAGTTCAGCGTCTTTGGCGAGGGCGGCAGTTTTTCCTCGGGACGCGGCGGCGCTCAACTCGGCGGGTTGCTCGGCAAGTTCGACTATTCCGCCGCCGCATCCTACATGGAGACCGATGGCCAGGGACCGAACGATGATTTCATAAATCGCACGCTTTCCGGCAATTTCGGCTACACCTTCACCGACGACAACCAACTCCGGCTCACTCTTCGCAATAACACCAGCGATGCTGGCATTCCCGGACAAACGGTCTTCACACCACCGAGTCTCTACCAGCGTTACGGTCAGGAAATTTTCAGTGCCGGTGCCCGCTGGAATTTTTCCACCGGCAAACACTGGCGCCACGAAATCAGCGGCGGCGAATCCTACACCCGCCAGTCCACCGACAATCCCCTGCAGAGCTTTTACGCCACCGATCCCAATGCGTTCTGTCCCCAGACCAATCCCACCGCCGTCGCAACCGCTGAGTTTTGCGATTTTGTCGGCGAGAGCCTCTTTCACTACAACCGCGCGAACGTGAGCGCTCAAACAAGCTACTTGCTTTCCAATTTCGCCGTCACCGCGGGCTACCAGTATGAAGTCGAGAATGCCTTCCTCTCTTCAATTGATGTCAACCACGCTCGCCGCAACAATCAGGGCGGATTCTTGGATTTCCGCTACCGTCCCCAGCGCCGCGTTTCTTTCAATTTTGGCGGTCGCGCCGAAGCCAACGCCTATTTCGGCACCCGCGTTGTTCCGCGCGCCGGTGGATCATTGGTTGCGCGCTATGGGCGTGGATTCTGGGGCGAAACGCTGCTCCGCGGTTTCTACGGCCAGGGCATCAAGGAGCCGCGCTTCGATCAGATCTATGGCGATAACTTCGGCGACTTTGGCAATCCCGCGCTCAAACCCGAATCCAGCAAGACTTGGACGGCTGGCATCGAGCAAAAGCTGCTCAGCGATCGGATCCGCATATCGGTCGACTACTTCGCCAGTCGCTTCTACAACATCGTGAGTTTTGCCTTCTGCGAACCTCTCACCGCCACCGCAAACACTTGCGGCATCACGATTCCCAACGCTCCTCCGAGCTTTGGGTTTTATTTCAACACGGACCGTGCCCGAGCTCGCGGCATCAACCTAACCGGCGAAGCTAGGGTCACTCGCTGGCTCAACCTGGCAGGGAACTACACTTACGACGACAGCCGCGTACTCGAAGCTCCCAACGCTTTCGATCCTTCGGAGCTTCCCGGAAATCACCTGGCCCGGCGTCCCGTCAATTCCGGTTCGCTCACCTTGGACGCCGCCTATCGCCGTTTCGGAATGACGGTTAGCGGCTATTTCACCGGAGTTCGCACGGACTCGGACTTTCTCGGACTCGGCCTCACCAGCAATCCCGGCTACGCGCTCTTCAATATCGCCACGCACTATGACGTTGGCTACGGCGTTTCGTTCTACGCGCGCGCGCAAAACCTCTTCAACAAGCAATATCAGGATGCCTTGGGCTACCCGGCTCTCGGCCGCGATGTCCAGGCAGGGGTGCGCTACACCTTCCAAGGCAAAAACTGATGCCCGCGCGCGAGCCGATTCTATTTTGCTGGAGCGGCGGCAAAGACAGCGCTATGGCCCTGCACACTCTGCTCCAACGGAGCGATGTTCACATCGCCGCGCTCCTTACCACCGTCACCGAGGGCTACGAGCGCATCAGCATGCACGGCGTCCGCCGCGAACTCCTCGAGCGGCAGGCCCAATCCATCGGCTTGCCGCTTCATGAAGTCCGCATTCCGCCGCAGTGCGTCAATCCCATCTACGAAGCACGCACGGAAGAAGCCCTTCGCTTCCATCGCGAGAATGGAGTTCAAAAAGTCGCCTTCGGTGACATTTTCCTCGAAGATCTCCGCGCCTATCGCGAAAAGAACCTCGCTCGCGTCGGCATGACCGCGATATTCCCCATCTGGAAGCGGGACACGCGCGAGCTAATCCGCTTCTTTCACGCCAATAAATTCCGCGCCGTCGCCGTCTGTGTGGATAGTAAAGTCCTCGATCCCAGCTTCGCCGGCCGCGAGCTCGACGAATCTTTCTTCCGCGATCTGCCGCCACACGCCGACCCTTGCGGCGAAAACGGTGAGTTCCACACCTTCGTCTTCGATGGTCCCATTTTTCAATCTCCCATTCCCGTCCGCGCCGGAGAAGTCGTCAATCGGGATGGTTTTATTTTCTGCGATTTATTGTCTGAAATGGAGGAAGCAAAAATATGAACGGCCAAATCTCCGCGAAAGAAAATCTGCTCTACCGCACTCTGCTCGCGCTAGCCATGATTGCCATTGCCGCCGCGCTTCGCATTGCGCCGCACCCCTGGAACTTTACTCCTGTCGGCGCCACCGCCCTCTTTTCTGGCGCAGTCCTCAAAGATCGCCGTCTCGCCTTCTTCTTTTCGCTGCTCGCCCTTTTCGCCGGCGACATTTTCATCGGCTTTCACAAACTAATGCCAATCGTCTACGCCAGCTTCCTCCTGAGCGTTGCCATCGGTTTCTGGCTGCGTGATCGCCGCACCATCGCCCGCATCAGCCTCGCCACCCTCCTCGGCGCCCTGCAATTTTTTATCATCGTCGATTTGGGTGTTTGGGCGCTCATGTCAACCTATCCGCACACCCTCCAAGGCTTGCTCGCTTGCTACGTCGCCGCCATCCCCTTTCTCTGGAACATGCTTGCCAGTGACGCTCTCTACGCCGCGCTCCTTTTCGGCGGCTATGCACTCGCCGAGCGCACGTTTCCAGCCCTCCGCGAACCCGCGCCGGGCATGGCGTGCAACTAATCCAAGAGGAAGGGAGCACTTCCTTGCTTAGCGCAGAAAACACGCGGGTTGGCCCAAAGGTCAGCCCCAGGAAATCCACTGTCCGCCTGCTCACCGGCGTCCGAATTCATTCTTGTCTTGACAAAATGTGGTCGTCGGCGTATAGTATTGCTTGGGTAATATTGCAACCCATTCCCGGTAGGGCCAGCATCACTGCTGGCATTTTTGCTTTCTGGAGACGGTTCTTACGCACTAACTCCTTTATTCAACACTTAGGTCGCCTGCACAATTTTAGTGCAGTTTGTGGAAACAAGTCCTTTAGAATGAGCACTTACGTAAGTCTATGACAATAAGTGACTTTAAGTGTTTTTAGAATGAGCGTTTACAAAAAAGGGGGAGGGGGCCCCAGCCGTAGCGGGGTACAGACCGGGCACATCCCTGACAGAGTAGACCGGGAGCATTCCTGACACTGGTCGCCCAGCGATCGGCCCGCCATGCAATCGCCCGTCGCCCTGATGCTATAATTCCCGCTCCAGTATGTCGAAATCAGCCACAGAGTCGGCCATTGCCCCCGAGGTGCTCGCGAAGTACGAGACTGTCATCGGCCTGGAAGTCCACGTTCAGCTCCTTACGAACACGAAAATTTTCTGTGCCTGCGCGAACCGCTTCGGCGATGCGCCCAACACGAATGTCTGCCCGGTATGCCTCGGTCTTCCCGGCACGCTGCCGATTCTGAACAAACGCGCTGTCGAACTGGCCATGCGCGCCTCGCTCGCGCTGAACTGCACGGTCCACGAGCATTCGCGCTTCGCCCGCAAAAATTATTTCTATCCCGATCTGCCCAAAGGCTATCAAATCTCGCAATACGAACTGCCGCTCGCCACGAATGGCTGGATCGAGATCGACCAGGATGGCGCAAAAAAGCGCATCGGCATAACGCGCCTCCATCTTGAAGAAGACGCCGCCAAGAATCTGCACGAAGGCTTCTCCGAATCCGCCACCAAGGCCTACATCGATTACAACCGCTGCGGCACGCCTCTCAGCGAAATTGTCTCCGAGCCGGATATGCGCACTCCCGAAGAGGCCTACGCCTATCTCACCACCCTTCGCCAGATCATGCTCTACACCGGCATCAGCGATTGCAACATGGAAGAAGGTTCGCTCCGTTGCGACGCCAACGTCAGCGTGCGCCTGCGCGGCGCAAAGGAATTCGGCACCAAAGTCGAAGTAAAAAATCTCAACTCCTTCCGCTTTCTGCAAAAAGCTCTCGAGTACGAAGTCGAGCGCCACATCGGCGTCCTCGAATCCGGAGGCCGCATTTTTCAGGAAACGCGCCTCTGGAACCAGGACGAATCGCGCACCGTCTCCATGCGCTCCAAAGAAAAAGCCCACGACTACCGCTATTTCCCCGAGCCCGATCTGCTCCCCGTTCACGTCAGCAACGCCTGGCGCGAAGACGTCTTCCGCTCGCTCCCCGAGCTGCCCGAAGCCAAGCGCGCCCGCTTCATCGCTGCCTACGGCTTAACGCCCTACGACGCTGGCGTTCTGACAGCCAGCCAGTCGCTCGCCGATTATTTCGAGCCCGTCGTAAAATCCGGCGCCCCCGCCAAGGCAGCCGCCAACTGGATCCAGACGGAACTCCTCCGCCGTCTGAACGACTCCGGAAAAGAAATCGAAGCAAGCCCAGTCTCTCCCGCCGCCCTCGCCGAGCTCTTGAAACTTGTCGAATCCGGCCAAATCACCGTCTCCATCGGGAAAAAAGTCTTCGCCACAATGTTTGAATCAGGACGCAGCGCCAACGAAATTGTCGCCGCTGAGGGACTGGCGCAAATTAATGACACAAGCGCGCTCGAAAAGGCCGCCCGCGAAGTCATTGAGAAAAACCCGGACAACGTCGCCAAATTCAAATCCGGAAACGAAGGCGTCTTCAAGTTTTTCGTCGGCCAGGTAATGCGTGTCACACGCGGCCAAGCCAACCCCCAGGCCGTCAACGATATTTTGCGGAAGCTTCTCTCTTGACTCCGTGCCAAAATGTCTCGCATCGATGTAGCGCAGTTAGCAAAAATGTAGCGCAAGGCAGAGCCCTGCGGTTTTTTCTATCCAAAGGTTGCAGACGTAGCGCCGGGCTTTAGCCCGGCATCTTTCTTTGCTTTTGACTTTACGCGCGGCGTAGGCTCTATCTAATTGCACGACGGAGGATTCTCACATGCTCAAAGTAGGCGACAAAGCCCCCACATTTCGCTTAAAAAATGACGCGGGCAACGACGTCTCCCTCTCCGACCATCTCGGCAAGCGCGTAGTCCTCTTTTTCTATCCGAAGGCCAACACTTCCGGCTGAACGATTGAAGCGTCCGAGTTTCGTGACGCAAAAAAGCAGTTCGACAAGCTGGGCGTGGTCATTCTCGGCATGAGCGGCGACTCCGTCAAAGCCCAAGCTAGCTTCAAGGCCAAGCAAAAACTCAATTTCGATCTCCTCAGCGATTCCGATCTCAAAACGATCGAAGCCTACGGCTCGCGCCGCATGAAGAAATTCCTCGGCAAATCGTTTCTTGGAATTGTGCGAAGCACGTTCTTGATCGGTCTGGACGGCAAGCTCGAGCACATCTGGGACAACGTCAAAGCCAAAGGCCACCCCGCCGAGGTTCTGGCCGAAGCCTCAAAAAAACAATAGTTTGTTATATTGCGGTCAGAGATGAAAAACAAACTCTTCCGACCCCTGCGCCACAGGCTCGATCAGAAGGTTGTCGATGAGACGGGTCTTGCCGATAAACACGGCGAGCACCGCATAACTCGGCCGCGCCACCCGCACCACCGGCTCAAACGTGTCCGCGCTCACAATCTCTGCGTAATCGACGTTAGCAAGCGGTTCGGCCTCGATAATCCGCCGCATGACAGTTTGCAATTGCATGGCATCGCGCACGCCAGCCGACAACTCGTTTCGCACAGCTACAAGCGCACGGTGTAGAACGGTCGCGGCCTTACGTTCCTCGACGCTCAAATACGCATTGCGCGACGAGAGCGCCAGTCCATCCGCCTCCCGCACCACCGGGCAAACCACAATCTCCGCATCCAGATTTAGGTCGCGCGCCATCTCGCCGATGATGCGCACCTGCTGCGCATCTTTTCTTCCAAAATAAGCAAAGTGCGGCTGTACAATCTCAAACAATTTCAAGACAACGGTCGACACGCCGCGAAAATGTCCAGGCCGCGAACGCCCCTCCAGCCGTTCGCTGATGCCTTCGACATTCACGTAAGTCCGAAATCCATCCGGATACACATCCGCGGCCTCGGGCGCAAACAGTGCATCGACACCGACCGCCGCCAGTTTTTCGGCATCCTTGTCCAGATCGCGCGGATATTTTTGGTAGTCCTCTTTAGGCCCAAACTGTTTCGGGTTCACGAACACCGAGGCAATCACGCGCGAGCATTCCTGCCGCGCGCGCTTTACCAGCGCCGTGTGTCCTTCATGCAACGCGCCCATCGTCGGCACTAAGCCGATAACACGGCCTTCGGCGCGCGCGCCACGCGCGTATTCTTTCATCCAGGCTATTGTTCGGATTATTTCCACAGAGAGGGTGTGCGTCTCACGAATTTACACGGCCAGAAATCACGCGCTCGCCGCCGTCGCGCGCTCACGATAATAATGCATCAGGTCCGTCAAAATCGGCTGCGCTCCAAGCTGCCGCAGCAGCGTCGTAATCTGCCCGCGGTGGTACGTCCCATGATTCACAACATGCTGCATCGATTGCCACAGCGGATTCTTATACACGCCAAATTTCAAGGTCTTGTATTCCATCACGCGATTCAAATCTTCTTGCGTCAACTTCCCGACAAACGCCAGCAGCCGCCCTTCCTGTTCCGTCCATTTCGCGCGAAGACTCTCGACATCCGCGCATTCCAATACATCCGGCAACGATGCAGGCGATCGCCCCTGGAATCTCTCCAACCAAATCCATTCCGCCCCGCAAATATGCGCCAAAGTGTCACGCACCGACCCAAAGCTCGACCCCATCGGCTTTGTGAACTGCTCGCTCGTCAAATTCGCCGCCGCATCCAGAGACCGATGATTCGCCCAAGCATTGTAGTCATAGAGAGCGCGCATCTCTTCCGGCGTCATCTCAACCTCCACCTGCAAAACTTGTGTGTAATTGTCATTCCGAACCAAGCGATCGAAGGTTCCGCCCCTGTCGGAAGGAATCCGCTTTTCTGCTTTCTACCAATCGCCATCACTATTGACCGGCGCCTCTTTCTCTTCCTTCGCCGTCTGCGCTGCGTGATACGACTCCCCATCCGAAGGGAACGTCCCGCCTCTGACGTCCTCGCAGTATTCCCGCGCCGCCTTCGCAATCATCTCTCCGAGGTTCGCATACTGCCGCGCAAATTTTGGCGTCTTTCCAAATGTCAGTCCCAGCAAGTCGTGAATCACCAGAATTTGCCCGTCGCAGTCCGGTCCCGCGCCAATTCCGATCGTGGGAATCCGCAGCTCGCGCGTAATCTGCGCCGCAAG
>DATEWL010000356.1:0-3060 GCA_035258025.1 Candidatus Acidiferrum sp.
AGTCAGCTCGTGCTCCTTTGGCGTTGTATCCCCTGGAACCGGCGTTTGAGGAACGACAACGGGCGCCTTGGTGTCCGTAGCCTTCTGAGGCTGCGCAAAAATGGCGGCACAACTTAGAACCGCCGCGGACCCCACCCAAAAAAGTCGCGAACGAATGGATGTTTTCACTGTAAAAGCCTCCACTTTTCCTGATGGCGCTCATTAACGACAAATGTTCCCTAGACCGATGTTGCCGGCGCGCAAACGCATGAAACATTTGTTGCATTCTTGTCTGAGGGAGACTAAGTAGCAATGGCAAGATTGTCAAGCAATTTGCTGAAGCAAGGCGCGAATCGAACTGGACTCCTCGAGGACAATTCCTGGAAATGGCCCCGCAGGGCGTCCCTGGTGGTGTGTTAGTGGATTGCGGCACTCGTATCTTTTGCCGGCAACTTCTTCAAATAGCCCGACAAGTTTGCTTGCTGAAGAGACCGCAGCTCGATACAAGCGTTGACGCTATCCTTGGCGTTTTGAAGCACGCGTTCGGTACCCGGAAGATTTTGCGACGCGAAAAAGTCCTGGGCATCGTCCCTTAGTTTTTCGTCACAAAAAAAACCGGCAAACGAGGCAAATCCATCGGAAAGCGATTCGCCAGCTTTCTCCTTGATCGCCGGGAAGTCGCCCTTGAAGAGTTCCCACGCCGCAGTCTGGGTATCCACGTTGCCCAGCAAACCGGCAATATAAAACAAGTCCTGATTCTTCACCTCCGGACTCAGCACCAGCTCGAAAGTACGTTTGGCCAGCGCCGCGCTTGGAAATTGTGAGAGAGCTCCAAGATAGTTGTAATACTCTTCCGGGGTTTTGGCCGTCTTCATGTGCTCCAGATATCGCTCATACAGAACGGCGTTACCTTCCAGCGCGGATGCGTAGAGAGCACTCGAGGCGAGGCCGGCGTAAACGGAATTAGGGTCTTTCATATACTGTTCCACGAGGGCGCGTGACCTTTCAATCGATTGGGGATCGCGGCCATACATCGCGAGCGTTCCAAAGACGCCTGCACGCAACGCTCGCTTCTCGTCGGCCTCGCCCGGGGCGGGCGCCGCGCCGAGGTCCGCTGCAATAGGACCTAGAAACATGCGCACCCACTTTTCAAAAGCGGGCCGGTCGGAAGAGGCAACGATCGTGTCGTGAATGTCTCCAAACCTGCTCATCATTTCTTCCACCAGGGCTCGGCTGCGTTCACCCTTCATCTTCTCGAGCGTGCCCAGATAATCCGCGATGCTCAGGCGGCCGACGCGCACCATCGCCCACTCATCTCCGAGAAAGTGAATGCGCTCCTCCGGCGAAAAACTGGTCTCCAGTTCCGCACTCATTTTTGCCAGCGTGGCCGTATCGTAACTGCTCCGATAGTAGCCGCGCCCACCCGCGTTGGCATAAACCCACGACGAACATCCCGGCAGTTCAAAGGTTTGCTGGCGCTGCGCCAGCAAGACGTACGTCGCATCCTTGGCGCCCGCCGGACGAAGATTTATCGGGATTTGCCAAATCTCTTGTGAGCCCGCAGTTAGCCTTGTGGGGTCGGCAAAATAACGCTCCTGCGACAGCGTTACCTCCGTGAAGGGCATTTTCTTCTTCTTGCGCCCGCTGGCGACAAGTTTCTCGGTGCAACCCGTTTTCACCACGGTAACAAGCGGTGCTCCCGACTGCTGCGTGAAGCTCGCCATGATTCCGTCAACGGGCTTCTCCGAGGTCGCCGCCATCTGATTCCAAAAATCCTCCGCCGTCGCGTTTCCGTACGCATGCTTTTCCAGATAGGCGTTCGCACCCTTTTGAAAAACGTCCGGCCCGACATACGCTTCCACCATGCGCAGAACCGATGCCGCCTTGCCGTAAGCGATGCCGTCGAAGAGTGTGGCAATCTCCGCGGGAGTTTCCGCCTTTGCGCGGATCGCCCGCACCGATGCGATGGAATCCGTGCCAAGGGAGCCGCCGGTTTCCTGAATCTCTCCGCGCTCGTCGTGCCATTCCGGTTTCCAGGCCTTTACCGGTTTGTGAGACATCCACGTTGCAAATCCTTCATTCAGCCAGATGTCATCCCACCACTTCATCGTCACCAGATCGCCGAACCACATGTGCGCCATTTCGTGCGCCAGCACTGACACTACGGCCTGGTGCGCGTCCACAGAGGCGTTTTTGTCGTCGATCGTAAGCAGCGTTTCGCGGTAAGTAATCGCGGCGACATTCTCCATCGCTCCAGCGGAAAAATCGGGGAACGCGATAATGTCCAGCTTTTGGTAGGGATACTTTATCTGGTAGTAGGTGTCATAGAATTTCAGAATGTTTTCCGCGGAGAGCAACGCGTAAGACAGCAAGTCCTTTTTTTCTGGTACCGCACATACGCGGATGGGAATGCCATCCGCCCCGCCTTGGATGCATGCGAAGTCGCCCACCATCATCGCCACGAGATACGAGGACATTTTCGGCGAATCGGAGAATTGCAGCATGTGCTTGCCACTTCCCGGTCCCGGAGTGTCCGAAACGATCTTGCCGTTCGAGATCGCTGTATCGCCTTTGTCTATCACGAGTGTGACGCGAAACACCGCTTTGTAAGCCGGTTCATCGAACGAGGGGAATGCGCGCCGCGCATCGGTAGCTTCAAATTGCGTTACCGCATAGCGCCGCCGCGCCGTCTGGCTGAGATAGAATCCGCGAAGCTTGTCGTTCAATATCCCAGTAAAACGGATGTGAATCTCCGCAGGTCCCGCGGGAACCATGCTTGGCACTGTCAGCGTTGTCGTCTCGTTCTTCTCATCCTTGGAGACTGCCGCGGCCTGCTTGAAGTCGGCTGACCCAATCCAGACTTCCTTAAACTCGATCTCCGCCGAATTCAGGACGATGGCAGTCGCGGCTTTCTGCAGATGGACGTGAATCGTCTCGTCACCCGCGAACGTCGCGCTCGCAAGGTCAGGCTCGAATTTCAGGTCATAAGAGTCGGGCACGACATTCTCTGGCAGTCGCTGCGCCTGCACAGCGGAACTCGCAAACAGACCCCACATCGCCAACCCAACGAGGCGCTTCATA
>DATEWL010000357.1:0-2701 GCA_035258025.1 Candidatus Acidiferrum sp.
AGATTCGCAAGAGCGCGCTCGGCGAGTGCGCCGTGGCCGATTTCGCGGCGGCCGGGGCCGCGAAGGAATTTCACTTCGCCAACGCTAAAGGGCGGGAAGTTGTAGTGCAGCATAAAGCGCTTGAACTGGTCCTGCGCGAAGAGCAGATCGAGGCGCTGCATGTCTTCCTTGGTGCCGAGAGTGAGAGTGGCGAGCGCCTGCGTTTCGCCGCGGGTGAAGAGGGCGGAGCCGTGAACGCGAGGCAGCAAGCCGACTTCGCAGGTGATCAGACGGATCTTGTCGAAAGCGCGGCCATCGGGACGGCGGCGCTTGTTGAGAACGTCATCGCGAAAAATGCTCTCGCGGAGGCGTTCAAAGGCGCGCTTGGTGAGCGTGCGCTTCTCGTCCATTTCTTTTTTGGGCTCTTCGGGAATGGCCTTGATGATCTCGTCTTTCAGAGCGTCAATGAGATGGTAGCTTTCTTTTTTGGGATGCTTTTCGGTGTTGACCGCGTCATGGAGGCGGTCGCCATATTTTTTCTGCAGATCCTTGTAGATGGCTTCATCGAACGGCAGCGGAGGAACGACAACTTTCTTGGGTTTGATCTGGGCGTGGAGTTCCTTGATGGCGGCGACGATTTTGTTGATCTGCGCGTGGCCGAATTCGAGGGCGTCCGCGACAGCTTCTTCGGAGACTTCCAGCGCGCCGGATTCCACCATGACAATGGCTTCTTCGGTGCCAGCGATGATGATGTTCATCAAGCTTTTCTTCTGGTCGGCAACGGTGGGGTTGATGACCAACTGGCCGTCAAGCAAGCCGACGCGAACGCAAGCGATGGGCTTCTCAAATGGAAGATCGGAACAGTAGGCCGCAGCGGAGGCGCTGGTAACGGCGATGACGTCGGGGTCATTTTCGCTGTCCGCGGAGAGCACCATGGAGACGATTTGGGTTTCATTGCGCCAGGATTCGGGGAAAAGCGGGCGCATGGGGCGGTCAATCAAACGAGAGGTGAGGACTTCTTTTTCCGACGGTCGGCCTTCGCGCTTGAAGAAGCCACCGGGAATTTTTCCAGCGGAGTAGGTGTTTTCGCGGTAGTCCACGGTGAGAGGCAAGAAGTCGCGGTCGTTCATTTGCGAGGCCATGCAAGCGGTGGTCAAGACGATGGTGTCGCCGTAACGCGCAGTGATGGCGCCATTGGCCTGCTTGGCGATTTTTCCAGTTTCGAGGATGAGAGGGCGTCCTCCCACTTCGACGGTCACCTGATGAGGTGCGGGTGTAATTGTGTTTTCAGACATAAGCAATGATTTCCTTTGGCTCGGCACTGGGGCGGAGCATTTCTGGCACATCGGCCGCGATGCGGCCATCCACGAGGAAGAAAGGAGGCGAGAAAACTTAGTGACGGACTAGACGCGACGGACTACACCCCGAGAAACTCCGGCACTAAATCAGCCGGATGCCTGACGACAGACTCCGTGTGGAATATGCCAGTTCTTGAGAACGCAGTGGATATCGCCCCGGTTGTAATGAAAATCGATGGCGATTACTTGCGCAGGCTAAGACGTTCAACAATCTCGCGGTACCGATCCGGGTCGCGACGGTTGAGATAGTCCAGCAAACGGCGGCGCTTGTTGACCATCAAGATCAAACCGCGCCGGGAAGCATGGTCTTTCACGTGGGACTTGAGGTGCGTGTTCAGATAGCTGATCCGTTCGCTCAAAAGAGCGATTTGAACTTCCGGTGAGCCAGTGTCTTTGACATCCCTGCGGAATTGTTCGATCAACACTGATTTCGGTGCGCTCAAGTGCCCCTCTCCGTCATCCCCTGAATTTTTCCTCTTCTCTTCGACTCATTCAGGCTAACACAACCGAGACAAAAGTGTAAAGAGACGTAAATGCGGGGCGGCGCGCTGGTCGTGGCGCGCATTCGCATGGAACCCAGAGAGTTGCGGCAATTCCGCGACTAGCTCTTCGCGAGCCCTTGGATTTGCCTGGCCAACTTCTGAATTTGCTGCGCCTTTTTCACCACGGAGAGGGATAGAGTGGCGTTCGAATCCATCTTGTCAACCTGTTCCTTGAGCTCCGAGACCATTTCAGAAAGCGAAGCCACCTGTTTTTTGAGTTCGAGCCGGTTCGCTTGCTGGAGGGCCTTGGGATCCAGGTGGGAGGGCTCGTCCAAGTCCGGGGGAGCATTGGGGTCGCGCCCGTTGGGGTAAACTCTCGCCCTCGGGGCGGTTGCATTCTGCGCAAGAAGGCTGGAGAGAGCAGGTGGCGCGACGAAGACGCCCACGATGGCGACAAAGGTCTTGAGCAAGCAACGTCTGGATTCGGTCATGGGCACCTCCGGAAATGCGCCTTGGACAGGGGGGATCCGCGCTTGTTACAGGCTAGGATTAGCCGTTTTCTCCGTGTTGCGCAAGTTCCGAGATGGCGGCGGAAGGAAACGAGTGGCCGTCCCAGACGTCTGATGAGAGGAAGGGTTTGGGTGTTGCACTCGGCGGGGAAATTAGATTGAATGTTTGCGCGTACCTTTAAAAGGAGGAAGAAGAATGAGGAGATTATTCGCGGTTCTGGCAATGGCATGTATAACGCTGGGGTTGATGGCGGTTTTGGGGTCGGCGCAGATGGACAAAGGAGCGAAGCCGAGTCCGGCGGAGAAAGCCTCGTGCGCGCTGGCCGATGGCAAGAGCATTTCGGTGGATTACTCGAGCCCGCGGGCGAAAGGG
>DATEWL010000358.1:0-4615 GCA_035258025.1 Candidatus Acidiferrum sp.
ATTACCCCATCGATGAGAAAAGCAACGAACCGCAGCCAGAAGCCGGCGTACGCCACACCAGCGTACTGCTCGCCGCCGTAACTAGGAGAAACTACAGGGGCATACTGATTTGGATCAACGGGCGATAGAGAAGGAATGGCCGGCACTAGGCCGGAGATAGCTTGGCCGCACGTGGAGCAAAATGCCGTCGTAGCAGAAATCTCGCTTCCACATTTTGAGCAGTACACAAGTTCTCCTTTTCATACTCAAACAGGACGTTGGTTTCGAAAATCCTATTTACCACTATTGTGCTGGTCAATCATCCTGGCACTGACGGTTTCCATGCGCGCTGCGTTCACCTTCCGTCGCGATTCACTCTCTGAATTGTTATACGACTTTGAGTGGTCATTGGTTCAATTCCCGAGGGCGATACTCCAGTCGTGAAACTGGCAAGAAACTATCGAGTGCCGTCGAGCGTAAACGAGACCTGACTAGAAGTTATCTCATAAACACAAGCAAGCCATTGCGGGCTTGAGAGTTATGCAAACTAGCGTAAACCGGAAGCATGGACCTCACCGACGCCCAGTGGGCGGCGCTCGATCCGTTGTTTCGTCCCAAGCGACGGGCCGATGGCCGGGGTCGACCGTGGCAGGACGCGCGCGCGGTGCTGAACGGTGTTTTGTGGATTCTACGCACCGGCGCTCCCTGGCACGATCTGCCCGATCGCTATCCGCCCTACCAAACCTGTCATCGACGCTTTCAGCAGTGGCAGCGCTCCGGCCTGTTCACGCGCTCGCTGCAAAAACTGGCCGAGGACTTACGCGACCGCGGCAAACTCGATCTGAGCGAAGCGTTCATCGACGCCAGCTTCAGTTCGGCGAAAAAGGGGGCTCTAGTGTCGGCCCTACAAAACGCGGGAAAGGCAGCAAAATCGTGGCAATTGCAGACCGCCATGGTCTTCCTATCGCCGTGCACCTGGCCAGCGCTAGACCAAATGAAGCGATCCTCGTCGAAGCCACCCTCCAGCAAAGATTCCTCCCAGAAGCTCCCGCGCGATTGATCGGAGACAAGGCCTACGACAGCGATCCGCTGGACCAGCGCTTGCGCGACACCTTGGGTGTGCATCTGATCTCTCCGCACCGCTGGAACCGCAGCAAGCCAGCCACTCAAGACGGTCGCGCCCTGCGCCGCTACCGCCGCCGTTGGAAGATTGAGCGCCTTTTCGCCTGGCTCCATAATTTTCGCCGCATCGTGGTGCGCTGGGAATATCACCCGGAAAATTTCTTCGCGATGATCCAACTCGCGTGTGCCGTAATCCTTTTGAGGCATTTATGAGATGGCTTCTAGTCTTATGACTAGGCAGCACGAATCCGTTACCCCACCCGCTGCCCGAACACTATAACAGCGGGTGCTTCAGTTGAAATCCCGTGGCGTCTTGATAGGCCCGGGCAAACGCAAGCAGCTTGGCTTCCCCATAAAGATTCCCAAGAAAGGTGAGGCTCACCGGTGTTCCCGGGCCGCCGGCATTTTGAAAATCGCTGGGATCATCTGTCGGCGGCTTGGGCGCATCATCGCCACGGAAACCATTGGGCAAAATCACGGACGGATAACCAGTCAGATTAGTGATGACGAGCTGTTCGCCGCCGTTCGTCGGCGCCACAATCACGTCAATTCCCTCAAACACTTTTGCCACCGCTTCCATGGCCATTCGCCGGGCCCGGCTCGCCTGGATATACTCGACCGCCGGAATGAAGCGCGCCGAACGGAACGAATTCGGCCAGTCAGATGGCTTCTGTGAAGTGAGCAATTTGTCTTTGCCGGTCCGCGTCAATTCATCAAAAGCCGCAGCCGCTTCCGCCGTGAGCATCGTGGTCATCTCGCGGTATGGAAACTTCGGCATCTCCACGGGAATGAGTTTCACGCCCATTTCTTTCAATTTTGCGAGCGCCGCGTCGTTATATTTTCTGTCGTACTCCGCGCGGGCACGGGCGGCCTCCCTGCGCCGTTTCTGTTCGTCTCGCTTTTTTTGTTCTTCCGGCGTCGCAGCCGGTTCCTCCTTGGCTTCTTGCGGCGGCTCTTGCGCCATGGGCTGGAATCCCGCCTTTAGGTAACCCACGCGGAGCTTCCGCCAGTCCAGCGCCGCATCCCAATGGAACGCAGCATTCTTTACGCTCGGGTCCGCGCCATCCGGTCCATAGATTGCTTCCAGGACGAGCGCACAATCCTCCACAGCGCGGCAAATCGGTCCGAGCTTGTCCATGCTCCACGAGAGCGCCATAGCACCGGTCCGCGGCACAAGCCCAAAAGACGGCCGCAAGCCCGTGCAACCGCACCGCGTCGAAGGCGACGAAATCGAACCGAGCGTCTCCGATCCGATGCTGAAGGCCACGCATCCCGCAGCCGTCGCGGAAGCAGGTCCAGCCGACGAGCCGCTCGACCCTTGCCCCGGATTCCAGGGATTCCGCGTCACGCCGCCAAACCAATTGTCGCCCTGAGCCAAAGCGCCGAGCGTTAGCTTCGCCAACAGCACCGCACTCGCTTCATCCAGCCGTTTCACCACGGTCGCATCTTCCTCGATCATCTGGTTTTCGAAACCGCCAGCTCCCCATGTCGTCCGATAACCCTTCACAGCCAGCAAGTCTTTTGCACCCCATGGCAGTCCGTGCAGGGGCCCTCGATATTTCCCGGCGGCAATCTCGCGATCTGCCTCCTTGGCCTTGGCTCGCGCGCGCTCTTCCGTCAGCGTCACAACAAATTTCAATTTGGGGTCGTAGCGCTTCAACCTCTCCAGATACATCTCCGTCAACGCCATCGAGGAAACTTTCTTCGTCCGCACCAACTCGGCCAAATCGCGCACGCTCGCAAAGGCCACATCCTCCAAATTCTTTGGCGTACTAGGCGCAGCGATCGTCGACAGCTTCGAAGTCCGCGACGGCCGCCCTTCGGTCTCAAGTTTCATCCCCGGTAGCACCGGATCAAAAACCAGGCAAGGCTCTACGGAATTCGGAATGTGCAGCGCGTAAATCGCTTCGTAACTCTTGGCTTGCTGGTTCAGGTTGTCGAGCATCATCTCCTTGGTTTCGTCCGGGATAGGCACATCCGCGATGGCTGCGGCATCGTCGATCATTTCTTTGGTGATCTTCACCGCCCCTTGCGATTGCGTTTGTGCCCATAAGACGCCAGGAAACAGCGTCCCGCCCAGACCCAGCCCAGAACACGCGCTCAAGAATCGTCTGCGATCCAGCATCGGCTTTTCTCCTTGGCACAACACAGGCGCGCGATTGTAATACAACACGCCGCCGCAATGATGGCTCTCAGTGCCCGAATCGAATTGTTGGGATGTGGCTGACTCTGGAAACAAAACGGGCATTGTCGGTGAGTTCAGGCTCCAAAACGAAAGGCAGCGCCTCGTACTGCAAACTGCGAGACGCTGCCTCAAGAAACTTCAAATCGCGGTTGCGGCTACCTGTCGTACTTCAAGCAGATTTCGAGCTGGCGAATCGCTTCATCCGTTGCCCGAAGCGCCTCTACTCGGTGGCCCCCGAAATCGTGCGCGGCATGTTCGAGATGCTCTCTGGCATGACGTAAAGAGTTGAGGGCATCGTGAATTTCCGGATGTTCCGCCGGGGTCGCCTTGGCCGGTTCCGGTGCGGGCGCTGGGGCAGGCACGGCGTTTGCATTGGCGGTATTGGGCGCGGCCGGGGCAGAGGCGCTAAACGCCACCGCCATAATCAAGGCCGCGAGAATCACTACTCCTAGGATTTTTACTTTCATGAACCACTCCTCCTCGTCCGATCTTTGGCTCGGACTGCCATATATTCCTCAATCCACCGTTTGCACCTTTGCCGAGATGACCCAATTGACCTGATCGCGGCAAACGCACCAAAGAGGCTTGTTCGGCTCGCATGAGCCGCTACTCCTCTTCAATTCTTAGGTCATCTTCTCGGGCTTTGACAGGAGAATTTTTGCAGAAGCGCACAATCAGAAACTGCCCAGTCGGACAGCGAAATCCTTTCTTGTGACTGCTATCAGCAGGCAGCGATGATTCCGAAACCGCAGGTCAATCGCAGTACAGCCTAGGAAAGCGATTGGGTTTCTGCAATTGCCGTCGATTATGCGATAAAATGCGTATTATCGTCTTCCTTTGGGACCTGTCACTTCTCTTGCCGGAGGAATCTCATGGCGCGTCCATCCTCTCTAAGAATCTGGGTCGGCACTCGCAAAGGTGCGTTTGCGTTCACCTCCAAAGACCGCAAGAAGTGGGAGTGTGATGGCCCATTCTTCGCCGGCCAGGAAGTGCATCACGTCGCGCAGGACCCTCGCGACGCGAAGCGCCACTACGCTGCAGTCGGAAACGCCTGGTTTGGTCCGCATCTTCATGCCAGCACGGACAACGGTAAGACGTGGCAAATCTCCGAAAAGGGGCTCGAAGTCAAAGGCATCACCGGCAAATCGTGGCAAGTGACAGAAAAAGGAATGGAGCTGAAGGCGACCCCGGATGCCACCTTGAAACGCATCTGGCACATCGCACCCGGCGCGGCTGACGAACCCGGCATCGTTTATCTCGGCGCCGATCCCGGCGTGCTCTTCCGCAGCGGCGATAACGGCGCGAATTGGGAAATGGTCGCTGGCTTAT
>DATEWL010000359.1:0-2966 GCA_035258025.1 Candidatus Acidiferrum sp.
CAATGGTCTTGGGCTTCGCTGCGGGGATTGCAAGAGCGGGAAAATCTTCGATGGGGCCGGACCAGGTGAGTTGGGTATTGTCGAAGGCGGAGTTGTGGCGAATGGTCGTGGGAAGAAGCGAGAACGGCGATAGAACGAACACAACGTGCCACAGCGCGGCAGCGATGACAGCTCGCCAGGGCATGCGGCGTTCGACCCAGCAATCGCGGAAGTAGTCGCCGCCGAGAAACTTGCCGGCTGAGAACGGGCCAGAAACAAGCGTGCGGAGGCTGCTCCAGAGGCTTTGGCGGAAGTCGCCCCAGGCGACGTCGAGCTTGGGCTCCGCGATGACGGGCTCGGGCGGAGGGGTAGGAATGGGAGCCATGCGCGCGGCAGTCGCCGCGCCTTGTCCCAAGATGTTGTAACCACTATTGACCTGGCCCAATGACATGAGCTTTGTAGTATAGCGTGGCTGGGGACCAGGAGGTATGGATTCGGGTGGGGCCGCGGGGGATGCCTGGGAGGCAGTGAGTAGTGGGTGGTGAGTAGTGAGTAGCACTGATGGGCGGGGCAAGCCCCGCCCCTACAAGGCTGGGGCGCTGGTCCGCGGACGAGTTTGGAAGTGGCGGAAGACAGCGATGAGAAGCGCTAGCGCGCACAGAATTGTTACGGCGAACCAGAAATAAAACACAACGCTCCACGAAGCTACGTACCACGAGCCCGGGCCTAGATTGAATTGCGAGCCGAACGGGAGTTGGGTGTCGCGGAGGAAGGCAGAGAGTTCGAAGAGCTGGGCATCATCACCCTTACTCAGGAAACGCTGAAGGAGTTCGGAGTAGGGCCAGTAGCTCACAAAAAGAACCGCGCTCGAGATAAGTGCTCCGATGGCCGCGCTGAAACCGAGGGCTAGCGTGAGGCGGCTGGGATGAAGCGAACTTAACCTGAGCGAGCCGCTCCTCACGACTACGCCGAGTGCGCAGAGAAGCAGGAGGACAGCGCAAAATAACATCAACAGGCCGGAGAGTCGCACCAAGAAGGCGTTCCAGTGAGAAACGTCGCTACCCTGAAACCTGTTACGAAACAGAAGGCGCTGCTTGTCCGCGGCTTTATCGAACTGATCGGCGAGCGCGGCGTAGAACGCGGCAGCTCCGTTGTTGCCCTCCGTTTGAGAGAGCGCTCCTAGCCGAGCGTAGGCTTCCTTCATATCCTTTTTCATTACAAATGTGAATCCGTCGCCATCACCCATCATCTGGCCGAAACGGGCCACCGCCCAATATTTTTCAAAGGCGGCTTTGCGATCACCCCGAGACTCAAGTGATTTGCCGGATTCGAGAAGCGACTGCGCGTAAAGGGAGCATTCCCAAACCCCGTAGTTGGGAAAGCCATACCAATCCTCACCGGAGACAGCCTGGAACGGGTCGTCAAGGCGATAGCGGGAGAGAACCCGGTGATCCAACTGCTTTTGGCGGTCGAGATAGTTATCGAGCTTCGGAGATTGAAACGCGGCGTCCATTTCCTTTTCCCAAGCTGGGCTTTCTTCGAGCTTGCCTAGCGGAAATTCTTTACTATACGTGACAGTGGCCCCAATTTTCTGAGCCGCGAATAGATGGGGAAGCGCGTTTTCCGGATCCCATTGTTTGAGTACGGAGACTCGGCGGTCTATTTCGGAAGGCGATAGATACGCCGTGCCAGCAACCGCATAGAGCCAGGTGAGATTCGGATCGAGTTGCACAGCTTCGTTGGCGAGGCGCGCCCTTTGGATTGCATTGGGGTAGCGAACCGCGACAAAGGCGAGGGCTTCTGCATCGCGATTTTGTTCGGCTTTTTTCACGAGAGCGTCCAATTCTGGATCTCGGCTAGGATAGCCAAAGCTCTGCTTCGCGTGGAAAACGTCGTGCCACTGCGCGAGCGATACGTGGAAGGCTTGACGGAACACTGGGGCGAGGAACAAGAGAAGCGAGGCGACGACGCAGGACGCGATCACGGCTAGAGTGGTTTTGCGCATGGGAATCTCCTTGGCGAAAAGTTCGTTGGCGGAAGAGACCGCGCGGCGATCGCTGCTTGGGAGAATTACGGCAACGATGGCGTGCTTGGCGAGGACGCCTGCGCCGCCGAGAGACCAGAGAAATGCCGACCAGTTCCCTTCCACGTGATTTAGCTCGCTGAGCATGGCGTGGCCCCAGTCGAGGGTGTCGTGGGGCGCGATCCAGATGGCGAAACGCAGGAGCGCGATGGCGACGCTGCGAGGGAAGGCGCTGGGGATCATGCGCGGCCTCCGCTGAAGGCGGGACGGCGAGCCTTCAACGTGGAACGGGCTGCGGCAAATGTGGCGCGGACTAGTTCGACGCCGTTGGGAGTGAGGCGATAGGTGTGGCGGGGAGGGACGCCGTCTTCGGTGGTGACCCACTTGGTTTCGAGCAGGGAGTATTTGGCGAGGCGCATGAGGATGGGGTAGAGGGTGCCGGACTTGAGGCCGGTTTCGCGGCTGAGTTCGTAGCCGTAGCGCCAGGCGGTGGGATGCTCGACGAAGCGTTCGAGGACGCGGAGAGTTTGCGGGGATAGGCGAGGAGTTTTCACAGCTTAAGTCTATATATATAGATATTATTGTCAAGCGCGATTTTGAGGCGTGCCGATTGGGGAATACCGCGATGCGCTGCGCAACAAATCAGTCGGCTCGTTTGCCTGGCTGCTCGGGGAAGACTCCGTTCACAAAGAAAGTGAGAGTGGCGTCGCCTTGCTTTAGGACGCGGGTGCGGCGGAGTTGGTCGAATTGTTCGGGGAGTTGGAATTTGTGGTGATGCTCGAAGATGACGAGGGCGTCGGGAGCGAGGAAATTGGCGGTGGCGAGAAATTCGAGGGTGCGGGCGTAGTCGACGTGGGCGGCATAGGGGGGATCGACGAAGACGAAATCGAAGCCCGGAGTCGAGGGAGTGTGGCGCGCGGCTAGTTTTTGGAGGGCGGTGAGGGCGTCGGCGGCGAAGATCGTG
>DATEWL010000360.1:0-5386 GCA_035258025.1 Candidatus Acidiferrum sp.
AACGACGCCGACGCTCGAGCCCTTGGCGAGAGCTTCGATAGCGGCGCGCAGTCCGGCGCCACCGGCGCCAATGATCAAAACGTCGTGTTCGCGGGTCTCGTAGCTAGTGGTCACAGGATCCTCAGGTCATGGATGGCGCCGCTGGCCACCAGGCGCACGTAGAAATCAGTACAGCCGACGGAGATAAGGCTGCACCAGGCGAAGATCATGTGACGCTCGTTCAAGAAGCTGACGCCGCGCCAGGCGGAGTAGCGAGAGCGGCCGAACGTTGCACAAGAAAAGCAGTCGAGCTTGCCTCCCGCGAGATGGCGGAGCGAATGGCAAGAGAACGTGTACAGAGACAGCAAGGTGACGTTCACGGTCAGAACGAGCGTGCCCACGCCGACGCCGAAACGCCCGTCGAAGAAAAAAGATCGAACGGCGTCATGCCAGAGAAACAGAATGAACACGACCGCGAGATAGAAGAAATAGCGATGAATGTTTTGAAGGATCAAGGGAAAAGCAGTCTCGCCCTTATAGTTGCGCTTGGAGGGCTCGCCTACGGCGCAAGCCGGAGGATCAAGCAAAAAGGCACGATAGAGGGCTTTGCGGTAATAGTAGCAAGTGGCGCGAAAACCAAGCGGCCCAGCGAGAATAAGCAACGCAGGAGAGAGAGGCCACCAGTGATGCAGCGGGTCGATAAGCGGCGAATAGAAGGGCGAAAGATATGGCCCCCATTCGTAAAACTTACCTTCGAAGGCGCGGATCGTGGCGTAGATGCTGAACCCGCCCATCAGCACGATGATCGGAATGATTTCTACCCACCAGGCGTCGCGGCGCAGCGTGCTTCCAAGCCGCGATTCGGGCAAGAGGGTTGGCGAGCCAGCCATCTAGGGACCTCCAGGGTGGCAGTGAGTAAGTCAGCGTCTAAATTGTGGCAAACGGATTATATCCAAGACGCGGCGGAACGGCCAATTCCGAGAGCAGGCCGAGCAGCCAAAAGGATTGACTGTCCAAATCGCCAATGTTCGAGCGTCTATCTAGTAGCAGAACAAGATGCCTCCGAAGCGGATAACGGAGGCTTGGGAGATTGGCAATGAGCATCGGGAAAGCGCTTTTGGTTACCGGAATCGTGCTGACGGTCGCCGCAGCATGGCTTGGGCTCTACGGCTGGTTCTTCGCTGTCGAAGCGTTCATAGAACTTGCCGCGGCCGCATTGCTCTTGGCTGGCACGGTGTAGGTATGTGGCAAACTGGCACTGGAAAAGAAATCTTGGCGTGCCTGTCCAAATCGCCGCGTCTCGAACGTCATTCTAGTAGCGGTACAAAAGGCGCGCCAAAAAAGCATAACGGAGGCTGCAAATGAAATACATGCTGTTGGACTATGTGGGCGAAGCGGGCTGGCCCCAATTGACGAGGGACGAGCAAATCCACTGGTTGGGTGCTTATAAAGCGTATATGGAGGCGATGTCGAAGGCGGGAGTGCTGAAAGACAGCAGAGGCTTGCAGCCTACCTCGGCAGCGACGACCGTACGGATCAGGAGTGACAAGACCCAAGTGCTGGACGGTCCTTATGCCGACTCGAAAGAGCAGCTGGGGGGCTTTCATATCATCGAGGTGGCCGATCTCGATGCAGCAATAACGTGGGCAGCGCGTTCCCCGACCGCACTTCACGGTGTCGTCGAGGTGCGTCCCGTCATTGAGGGCACCTGGCTAACCAGGAACATCCTCGATTTCGTAAAGCCAGAATGAACCGCGGTGCGGTGCAGTTTTCAGAAGGATCAAACTACAAGTCAACAAAACCAAAGGAGAAGAGTCATGCGCAAATTAATCGTTTTCAATATGGTGTCGCTGGATGGTTTCTTTGTGGATAGCAAGGGTGACATGAGCTGGGCCCACAAACATGATGCGGAGTGGAACGCATTCGTCAGCGGGAATGCAAGTGGCAGCGGCGTGCTAGTCTTCGGCAGGAAGACCTACGAACTCATGGCAAGCTACTGGCCGACGCCGATGGCGCTCCAGAATTCTCCGGTTGTCGCAAAAGGGATGAACGACATGCCGAAGATCGTTTTTTCGCGAACGCTGGACAAGGCCTCGTGGAGCAACACCAAGCTCGTCAAGGGCGACCTAGCAACAGAAGTGCGAAAGTTGAAGGGACAACCTGGGCCGGACATGGTAATCCTGGGAAGCGGCAGCATCGTCTCCCAGTTGGCGCAGCAAAATCTGATCGATGAATACCAGCTTGCGGTCAGTCCCATTGTCCTTGGCAAAGGCCGGACACTGTTCGAAGGCGTCAAGGAGAAACTGAATTTGAAGCTGACGAACTCGCACACCTTCGGCAATGGCACCGTCTTCACGTGCTACCAACCAATCGCCTGAAGCAACGATATGGAAGACTCGTAGGAATAAAACGATGATTCCAAAAACAGCGCGGCCTCAAACCGTCACCGAATACATTAATGACGCGCCTAAAGAGGCTCAGAAGAAACTGCGTGAAATGCGTGCCTGTATTCGCAAAGCCGCGCCCGGAGCCAAAGAAGGCCTCAAGTGGGGCATGCCCGCTTTTTCCTATCACAGGATTCTCGTTACGTTCGCCGCGCTCGAACATCACATCGGGTTCTATCCTACGCCGTCGGCAGTGAAAGCCTTTGCGAAAGAACTTTCGAAATTCGCCACGGCCAGCTCGTCGATCCAGTTTCCGTTGGATAAGCCGTTGCCTCGTTCTCTAATCCGAAAGATCACCGAGTTCCGCGTTCGGGAGAGTATGGAGGAAGACGCGAAATGGAGAACGGGACGGAAATCCATGTCTGCAAGCTTTTCCTAGGTCCCGGGTAAACGTATGAACTCCAGCGAAGGCGAGGCGCAAGCGCGCAGCACGGCAGAAGCCGTCGCGCGCCGCAGTTACGGCAAGCTCGTCGCCTTTCTCGCAGCACGCACGCGGGATGTGGCGGCGGCCGAGGACGCGCTCTCCGAGGCTTTCGCTTCGGCGCTGGCGGATTGGCCGCGGAATGGCTGTCCGTCAAATCCGGAAGCGTGGCTCCTAACCGTGGCCCGCCGGAAGGCGATCGATATGCATCGAGGAAAACTCCGGCATGAGATTGCTGGCGAACAAATACGCATCATAGCGGAAGGCCTAAACGCTGCCGCGGCCGAATCGGAAATTCCGGATCAGCGTCTTGCGCTGATGTTTGCTTGTGCACATCCTGCGCTCGATTCCGCAGTCCGCGCGCCGTTGATTTTGCAAGTCGTGCTCGGACTCGATGCGGCGATGATCGCCTCTGCGTTCCTCGTGTCTCCCGTGGCTATGGGCAAGCGCCTGGTCCGTGCCAAGGACAAAATCCGGCAAGCTGGCATCCCCTTCAACATCCCCGACCGCGAGGAGCTTCCTGTCCGCCTCGACACCGTGTTGGACGCTATTTATGCCGCGTTCACGGAAGGTTGGACCGACCCGGGCAGAACCGATGTCGTCCGCCGCGATCTCACCGAAGAAGTTTTCTTTCTCGCCAGGCTTGTTACGGAACTCTTGCCGGACGAGCCCGAGGCGGTTGGCCTGCTTGCTCTCATGCTTCACGCGGAAGCCCGGCGACGTGCACGCCGCAACGCGGACGGCGAATACGTTCCGCTTGCCGAGCAGGATCCTGCGCTCTGGGACTGGCAGTTGATTGAGGAGGCCGAGGCGCTGCTCCTTCGCGCCAGCACCTTTGGTTCGCTTGGTCGCTATCAACTTGAGGCAGCGCTTCAATCGGCGCATGTTTCTCGTGGCCGCACAGGCCTCGCCAACTGGGCCGACGTGGTGCATCTGTACGACGCACTTTTCGCGCTTGTGGGCTCGCCGGTGGTCGCCATCAATCGCGCCCTTGCCATTGCAGAGCTGCACGGTGCCAGCGCCGCACTCAATGCCATGCCAGACGTGACCACCGATACGCGGCTCGCCGAATACCAGCCCTACTGGGCGGCGCGGGCGGAGCTGCTTGGCAAGTCCGGAGTACACGCCGAGGCCCGCCAGGCCTACGAAATCGCTATTGGTCTCGAACGCGACCCCGCCGTCCGCCGCTTCCTGCAACAGCGACAGTCTGCATTGTCGCTTTAGATTCCTAGCCGATACGTCGCCAGCTTGGCGTCGCTTTCTAAAGGATGGAATCGATTTCGGGATCGATGGAGACGTGCGTGGCGGGGATCCCGTTGATGCTGAATTTAACGCCGTCGCTCTCGGAAAAATGGAAGAACCGGCTGATGTGGTAATCCTCGTCGTACGATGAGAAAAGGCTAGCAGTTTCGGCTGGCGAGAGTTGAAACGCGGACAGGGCGACTGAGCTGCCGAACTCGCCGGCTAACGCGAGGTAGAGCTCAACTAGTTGGCGGAGGGTCATACCAATCGTTCGGCGAGCGGGTTCGGCACTCATGGATAGCTCTGCACGCAGTGTACTGCGAGCAGCTCGCCAACAAAAGAGATCAGTGGATGTAGGTGCCGGGATTCAGCCCGGCACTTTTCTTTCCATGCTCTGTAAACTCTGCGCCATCCGCGCCGTCTGTGTAAAATATTCTTCCTGTACCCATCTAGTTTGTGGCCGGACTAGGGGATTGGTAAGATGTGGGACGGGATTTAGCGAAACGAGGAGGAAAGTTTATGAGTATCGCGGTCGGACAAACGGCGCCGGATTTTACGCTGATGAATCAGGACAAAAAGGAAGTGAAGCTTTCGGATTTTGTGGGGAAAAAGAATGTAGTGCTGATGTTCTATCCCCTGGACTGGAGCCCGACCTGCACGTCGGAACATGCCTGCATGGTGAATGACATGAGATCGTTCGAAACGCTGGACGCGGAAGTGCTTGGTGTAAGCGTGGACAGCATTTGGTCGCACAAAGCGTACGCCGAGAAGATGGGCATTAAGTACTCGTTGCTCGCGGATTTTCAGCCGCGCGGGGCGATGAGCGAAAAGTATGGCGTATACCTGGCAGACAAAGGAATCACGGGTCGGTCGATCGTGATCATCAATAAGGCTGGAAAGGTTGCTTGGGCGAAAGATTACGACATTCCAGTGGTCCCGGATTTGAAGGAAGTGGCGGCTGCGTTATCATCGGTGAAGGCGGCAACAGCGTAGGAAATGAGTTAACCCAGAGACACAGAGTTCACGGAGAAGAAACGAAAACGGGCCGGCGATTGCCGGCCCGTTTCATTTGGCATGCACGAGTTGCGGTTACTTTGAGGCGATGTCGTTTCGAACTACCGCGCCGCCTTTCATCACAAACTTTACCGATTCCAGGACGCGCACGTCGGTCAGCGGGTCGCCGTTAACAGCGATAATGTCCGCGTAGTGGCCAGTCTCGATAACGCCGACCTTGCCGGACCATCCGAGAAGATCGGCGGCGCTGATCGTGGCGGCCTGAATCGCATCGATCGGCTTCATT
>DATEWL010000361.1:0-3387 GCA_035258025.1 Candidatus Acidiferrum sp.
GGAGCAATGGCGATGCAACTTGGCATGATCGGGCTGGGAAGAATGGGCGCCAACATGGTCCGGCGCCTGCAAAAGAACGGCCATACTTGCGTCGTCTATGACCGGAGCGCAGACTCCGTGAAACAGCTCGCGGGAGAAGGCGCAACGGGAGCGGCCTCGCTCGACGACTTCGTCAAGAAATTGCAAAAGCCCCGCGCCATCTGGCTTATGGTTCCGGCAGCGGTCGTGGATGCCACGCTCCACGAACTCACTAGCAAGCTCGAAGTCGGCGACATCGTTGTCGACGGCGGAAATTCTTACTACATCGACGATATTCGCCGCGCGCGTGAACTTTCCGGCCGAGGCATTCATTATTGCGACGTTGGGACCAGCGGCGGCGTCTGGGGCCTCGAGCGCGGCTACTGCCAGATGATCGGCGGCGAATTGGACATTGTGAAACACCTCGACCCTATTTTCAAAACACTCGCGCCTGGCCGCGGAAACGTCGATCGCACCCCCGGACGCGAAAAGGTCGGCGGTACTGCCGAAGAGGGCTATCTCCATTGCGGCCCGTCTGGCGCCGGGCATTTCGTCAAGATGGTCCACAACGGCATCGAATACGGCCTCATGGCCGCTTACGCCGAAGGCCTGAACATCCTGAAGCATGCCAACGCCGGAAAAACTCAGCGCGAGAACGACGCGGAAACCACACCTCTACGCAATCCAGAACACTATCAATATGATTTCAATCTCGCGGACGTCACCGAAGTCTGGCGCCGCGGCAGCGTGGTCGCCTCCTGGCTGCTCGACCTCACCGCCATCTCTCTTTTGGAGCAGCCCACTCTGGAGCGTTTCTCCGGACGGGTCTCCGATTCCGGCGAAGGCCGCTGGACCATTCTCGCGGCGATCGAATCTACTGCCCCCGCGCCGGTCCTCACCGCGTCTCTCTTCGAGCGCTTCACATCGCGCGGCGAAGGCGATTTCGCCTCCAAAGTTCTTTCCGCCATGCGCTTTCAGTTCGGCGGCCATATCGAAAAAAAATCCGGCCATTGATGATTTCTTCGGCCGACTGGACAGTTGAGATAGGACGACCCGGATGACTCCAAATCAGACCGATGCAGCTCCCACTGGCTCCCCTTGCGTCATGGTGATTTTTGGGGCGAGCGGCGATCTCACCAAGCGAAAGCTCATTCCTGCCCTGATCAACCTCGCGCAGGAGGGCCTTCTTTCGCAACAGTTCGCGATTGTTGGCTTCGCTTTCGACCAAATGAACACGGAATCTTTCCGCACGCTCCTCAACGAGGAAATAAACAAATTCGAAGACCATCCTGTCGACCCAAAGCTGTGGCAATGGTTTCTGGATCGCATCTACTATGTCCAGGGCGATTTTAAGGATCCCGCTGCCTACCAGCGCCTGAAAGACCAGATCGCCGAGGCCGATAAGAATCACGGCGCGCAGGGCAATCTCTTCCACTACCTGGCCGTTTCTTTTAATTTTTTCTCGCTGATCGTCCAAAACCTCGGAGAGATTGGCCTCACCAAGGAAGAAAACGGCAAATGGACTCGCGTAATCGTGGAAAAACCTTTCGGCCACGACCTCCCATCGGCGAAACAACTCAACAAAGAACTGAAACAAATCCTGACCGAAAAACAGATTTTCCGCATTGACCACTATCTCGGCAAGGAAACCGTCCAGAACGTGATGGTCTTTCGTTTTGCCAACAGCATGATTGAACCGCTCTGGAACCGCATGTACATCGATCACGTGCAAATCACCGCCGCTGAATCTGTCGGCGTCGAACACCGGGGCGCTTTCTACGAGACCGCGGGCGCCCTCAAGGACATGGTCCCGAACCATCTTTTCCAGCTTCTCACGCTCACGGCCATGGAGCCGCCCATCTCTTTCGAAGCCGACGCCGTCCGCGATAAACAAGCCGAAATTCTGCATGCCTTGCAAGTTCTTACGCCCGAAGACGTTTTGCATAACACAGTTCGAGGCCAGTACGGCGAGGGCACGGAGGACGGCCAAAAAGTTCCCGCCTACCGGAACGAGCCAAACGTCGCGCCCGATTCGAACACCGAAACCTTCGTCGCTCTAAAACTCAAAATCGATAATTGGCGCTGGGCCGATGTGCCCTTTTATCTCCGCACCGGAAAGCGTCTCTCCAAGCGTGTAACGGAGATTGCTATCCAATTTCGCAGGGCGCCTTTCATGCTGTTTCGAAAGACTCCCATCAAAGATCCGCGCACCAACCGCTTGGTGATTCACATCCAGCCCGACGAAGGCATTTCCTGGCGTTTTGCCGCCAAGGTTCCCGGCTCAGTTATGAAGCTCGGCCTCGTCAACATGGATTTCGATTACGCGCGCGATTTTGGCAAGTCACACAGCACCGGTTACGAACGCCTTCTTTACGACTGTATGATGGGCGACGCCACTCTTTTCCAGCGCGCCGACATGGTCGAAGCTGGATGGGCTGCCATCGAGCCAATCATTGACGTCTGGAAAGCGCTCCCTGCTCGCGGTTTTCCCAACTATGCTTCAGGCTCTTGGGGTCCGAAAGAAGCCGACGAACTTTTGCAGCGTGACGGCCGTGCCTGGCGGCGAATCGGCGAAGAGGAAGAGGACGCGAAGAGTTCTGCGACGGCCACTGAAAATCTGAAGAGCGCTGGAGCGATGAACAAGTAGGGCGAAAAGCGAATGACCGCGGACAAATCAACCGCCGAAGTTCGAGTCTTGCCGGATGGAGCGGCAATCGCGGAGCGCTGCGCGCACAAATTTGTCGAGATTGCGGCAGCCGCGGTTAAGGAAAAGGGTTCGTTCCAAGTGGCGCTGGCAGGCGGTTCCACACCCAAAATTCTTTACAGCCTGCTCGTGGATGATCCCGTTCTCCGCTCGCAAGTACCGTGGGATAAGATGCATCTGTTCTTCGGCGATGAGCGTCATGTTGGCCCGGACGACCCGCAAAGCAATTTTTGCATGGCCAGGGAAACAATGTTCTCGAAGTCGCCTTTAAAACCGGCGCAAGTCACTCGTATTAAGGGCGAATACCCGGAAGCAGAAGATGCCGCCAAGGAGTACGAACAGGTCATTCGAACGTATTTCAAGTTGAGCATCGGCCAATTCCCGCGATTCGATTTGGTGCTGCTCGGTATGGGCAACGAAGGCCACACGCTCTCGATTTTTCCGGGAACAAAAGCGCTGCGCGAAAATCGCCGCATTGCAGTGCATAATTGGGTAGGAAAAGTCCTCATGGATCGCATCACGCTCACCGCTCCGGCCGTCAACAATGCCGCCAACGTCATCTTCATGGTAACTGGCGCCGATAAAGCCCCTGCATTGACCGCGGTCCTGGAACGCTTTTACGAGCCGGATCAGTTGCCGGCTCAGTTGATTCAACCTGTGAACGG
>DATEWL010000362.1:0-5498 GCA_035258025.1 Candidatus Acidiferrum sp.
CTGCTGGAATAAGCGAAGTTGCTGTTGGCGCTGGTGACCGTGCCGAAAGGCGCGTTGAAGCTCAGGCACGGGGCGGCGGCAGTGCACGGCGTTGTGCCGCCCGTCGTTGGCACCGATCCTGTCGTTGCGATGCTGTATCCGGTGGTGTTGACGCCAGTGACGTTCAGGTGGTTAAAGAGGTTGAAGCCTTCTCCCAACACCTGGAAAGTATATTTCTCCGCGAATGTAAAGCTCTTCGAGACGCGGAGGTCAACAACCTGAGTTCGGGGCAGGCGGTAGGTGTTGCGCCCGATGATATCGATACCTTTGCGGCCGTTAGACCCGTTGACTCCTCCTCCCAGGCCGCCAGGCGCATTGCCAGATGTGACCAAAGAGTAGGGAAGCCCGTTTTGGATTTGGTAGATGGGAGCGAGCTGCCAGCCGCTGACAAGGTAGTTCAGCCAGCCTTTGGCGCGCCACGGCGATTCCACAATGGCATTGAAGACCATGCGGTTGGGAACGTTGAAGTTGGAATCGCCATACTCGCCCTTAATGCTGAACGGGTTTAGCAGGTCGTTGGTGTCGCTAAAGGTCGTTGCGTTCTGGCCGAAATCCAGCGCGTGAGACCACGTGTAATTCGCAGAGAACTGAACGTGATGGTTAAGCCGGTGGCTCACCTGTGTGATGAACGCGTTGTAGCTAGAGCTGATCCCGCTGAAGATGTCCGTCGTGGCGCCCAGATTGGGGTTCGGCCGCGGACCTTTGAAAAGACTGGTCGTGTAGGTTGCCGCTGTGATTGGGCCCCCGGTGCCAACAGTGTAAGTCACCGTTCCGGCGTTGGCCTTGCTTATGTTCGTATCTACAAAGTCCGGCAAGCTGCGGCCAAAACTCCCGAGATAGCTCACTGAGACCACCGTATTCCAGCCTACTTCTCGTTCGATGGTCAGGTCCGTCTGCTGAACCTGTGGCGCCTGGAAGTGCGGGTCAAAATAAACCACGCTAAGTCCGCTGCTTGGGGGCGGCGGAGTGGCCGGACTGATGATCCGCGGGAATGGCGGCGCGCTGGGATTCGGTGCGCCTCCGGCAATCGTTGGGAAAATCGTGAACGACAGTTGACTCGCGGCTGCGCCGGTGCTGGTGAGCGCCGAATAGATCGTGGAATTGATGATGCGGCCATAGTAGACACCATAGCCGGCGCGAAGAGAAGTCTTGCCATTGCCAAAAACATCCCATGCGAAGCCGATTCTCGGGCCAAAGTTGTTTGTGTCGCTCGGCAAATGGCCTGTTTGCGGCACGCTCGGATTGATCAGATTGTTGAAAGGACCGGGGAGTTTCTCGTACTCATATCGCAACCCCAGATCCAGTGTGAAGCGCGGCAAGATCCTCCAGCTGTCTTCAACGAAGAATGCGATGTCATCGGTGCTGAAGGCGAAGGCAAGCGGGCCGAAAGCCTGCGCGTAGCTGTTGTAACAGACCAGATTGTGCGCCGCGCCGCATCGGTTGGGATCGAGCAGATCGGAAAGATAGTTGCCGATACTGCCGTATTGAAATGAACCATATTGGGTGCGGAGATTTTGGGTTAGATCGTTCGTATGCGCGAAATCCACGCCAAATTTTAAGCTGTGCTTTCCGCGCACCCAGGATAGGGTGTCCGCGACCTGTTGACGCCGTTCATCGGGATACTTCGGCCGCTGCAGAAACGTTGGCACTCCCATGTCGAATCCGTTGGTGATAAATACGTCGGGAGGCAGCCCGAGTGGATTGGTATAACCAGCAGGGCTCACGAAGTTGGCTGATTCATAAGCCGTTGGCGGCTGAGCGTATTCAAATTCAAAATCGCGGCCATACTGATACCTCGCTTCGTTCGACAGGGAGGACGTGAAGAAAGTATAGAGTTTCGCGATGCCCCAGGTGTCCCGCACGTAGTCGTTTCCGAAACTTGCCACGCCGAAAGTGTTGGTAGCCTGCGTCTGGATGCCCGCTGGCGAAGTCCACCGCATGCGATTGACTTCGAACGAAGCGCGGTTCTTCTGATTGATCACCCAATCGATCTTCGGAAAAAAGATCGTTTGCTTGCCAACTCGAGGCACCGTGCCAAGCTCGCCCAGCAGGCCACTCAGTCCATTGTTGTAATCCGTGACGGCAGCGGCGTAGGTGGCCAGACCAAGGTTACTTAAGAGCGTACAAGCTCCCTGCGTGGCCGTCCGCACGTTGGCGCCATTCGGCAGCGCGTTGGGGCCGCTCGTGAACGCATTTGCATTCAATGTGGCGCACGAGTCCGCCGTACTGTAGTTCGTTAGATCGGGCACGGGACTCGCGAAAAACGCGCTGGGACTTGTGGGAACCGCCGTTCCGGGAAAATTCCTGTTGTAGTCATCAAACGCAAAGTGAAAGAAAAGCCTGTCTTTTAGGATGGGGCCACCGACGCCATATCCCCCCATCTTGCGGACATCAACCGGCTTGAAAACGTTCGAGGAGAAAACGCCCGGGGACGTTTGCGTGGTTATCTTGGTGAATGGGTTTGTCGCTCCCCAGTCGTTGTCCCGGTCGTAAAAATAGCCCTCGCCATGAAATTGGTTTGTGCCGCTCTTCGTCACCGTATTTACGACTGCGCCCGCCGCGCGTCCATACTCGGCGGAATAGTTGGAGGTATTGACCTGGAACTCCTGCACCGCGGCCTTCGCGCTGGAATACCCCACGCGCGTCCTTCCTCGTTCCTCGGAGAAAAACGCCTGATTGTTGTCCGCTCCGTCGACGGTATTGTTATTCAGCAGCGTGCTGATCCCGCGAAAGCTCAGCAATCCGAATCCATTTGAGTCGTTCACTACGCTGGGCGTAAGCAATGCGAAATCCGACCACCGCCCGCCATTGATGGGCAGATTGCTGATTTCCAACTGGTTGACTGTAGGGGCGAATTCCGCCGACGTTGTGTTTACCTGCGGTACTTCCTCATTCACGATCACCGTTTCTCCGGCGGACGCCACGTTCAAGTGCACGGCCAACTCGGTTACGCTGCCCACTTGGACGACAACCTGTTCCGCTTTGAAAGGAGCAAAGCCTGCAACCTCTACCGAAACCATGTAGGAGCCAGGCTGTAATTTCGTTACGCGATAATAGCCAGTCTCATCCGTAGTTACCGACTGCTCCGTGTTTGTTCCGTTGCTTCTCACAGAAACGTGTGCATTCACGACCGCGGCGCCGGCCGAATCCACCACCGTGCCGCCAATCGCTCCGTCCGTCGTGGACTGTGCACCAGCTTCAGAAGTTGTCGCCAGAGACAAAGAAAACGCGAACGCCAACGCCAACGCCGCTACTAACTCCCCGCCCCTTATCCTCTGCATGAAGGATCCTCCTTCGGGAATCAGAATGTCAGCAACAAGGGCACCAACTGAGAGAAGCAATAGCCACCCCAAAGGGGCTTTCGGCTCGAGGACGAGGCCGTCTTCCTCAGTCCCACCTCGCTGCCAGAACTGGGCTAGGGAATCATCGATTGGTTCTGTTTCTAGCACATGAACAATTCATAAGCAATCTACTGCAACATGACGAACTAAGGAAATTTTGCGTGCTCCGTATCCGCTTTGCTGCATCAAACAAAACGCGTTAGTCTCATTTTGCGAATTGCGCCACGGAGCGGATCTTGGACACGAAACCTCTGGCTCGCGGCTTTTTTTTGCCGTGTTGTTTGTTTCTCGCGACGGCTGTGCCTGCTCGCGCGCAGGACAACTACGAAATTCAGGTCTACGGCTCCGATTTGGTTGATCCCCACCACACCATGGTCGAGCTCCATAGTAATTTCACCATCGATGGCACTAAGACCATCGTCGACGGCGTCTATCCCACTAACCACGCCGAGCACGAAACCATCGAGATCACCCATGGTTTCACCGACTGGCTCGAAGTAGGCTTTTACATCTTTACTTCCGAACGCAGCGGCCAAGGCATTCAATGGGTCGGCGACCACATTCGTCCACGCGTAGCTATCCCAAAGAAGTGGAAATGGCCTGTGGGCCTCAGCCTTTCAAATGAAATCGGCTACCAGCGCCGCCAATTCTCCACCGACACCTGGACGTGGGAGATGCGTCCCATCATCGATCGGCAGCTCGGCCGCTGGTATCTTGATTTCAACCCCACCTTCGATCGGTCCTTTCACGGCCAATCGGTCAGCCAGGGTTTCGTTTTTTCGCCCAACGCAAAAATCAGCTACGACTTTACGAAGAAAATCACCGGAGGCATCGAGTATTACGGTTCCGTCGGACCAGCTACGGATTTCCTGCCTACTCGGCAACAACAGCAGCAGATTTTTCCCGCAATCGATCTGAATTTATCGCCCAAATGGGAAGTGAATTTCGGCCTTGGCGTCGGCTTCACCGCCTCGACCGATCACCTCATCGCCAAAATGATTCTCGGCTATCGTTTCGATTTTTGACTTTCGTTCGCAAACTGCTTGCGCGCTCACCCGCGGCTTTGCAGGAATTCCGTTGCAATCGCGTTGCACTCTTCAAATGCGGCTTCTTCGCTGTGGGGACTGTGCTTGCCGTTCCCAACAAACTTCATCGTCGCTCGCGGCAGCGCCCCACGAACAAGCTCCATCTCTCCCGGCTCCGTTCGCGGATCGAGGCTTCCATGCAGAAAAAGCGTCGGCACCGCAAGCTCGCCCAGCCGCCCGTCGTACAAATCCTCTTCCGGCCGCGTCACCTGATCGGCGATCTGGAACCAAGCCGTGCAATTCCGCCGCAATACCGTTGGCCACTGCGCTTCTCCGTGGTCCCCCGCGAGCAGCCTCTTCGTTTCTTCGCCGAGATCTTCCGGGCGGGCAGCAAACCGCTCGAAGAAAGACCGTGATCCCTGCTTTCTCCGCAGAAAATGGAATGCTTCCAAAATTAAACACTCGCATCGCTCCGGCGCGGCCAACCCGGTCATTGCGCTGATGACGGCTCCGTCGCTGTGGCCCCACAGCACCGCCCGCTCGATCCCCAGCGCGTCAAGAAATGAGATTGTTTCCGCCGCCGCTCGGCGGTGAAAATCGAGCGGCGTCTCGCCCCCAACGTGGCTCGAGTGTCCATATCCCGTGCGGTCGGGGATCAATATCCGAAACTCGTTTTGGAACGCTTCAATCTGCCGATCGAACGGATAGACTCCATACCCCCAGCCTCCATGGAGAAAAAGCAGCGGTCGTCCGTGCCCAATTTCACGATAGTGGATTGTGACGGGGCTCAGCTCAGGCGCGTGCGGTGAGTGAAGCAGCTCGAGAGTTGGCACCTAACTCCGCCTCCCAAGCGAACGCCATGCAGCTCGGAGCGATTTCTGAACTTTCTCAAGTGCACTCACGCGCCGTACATTACGACAGCCAATTCCCAGACTCAAGGCGCGATGCCAACAAATCCGTACCGTTCACATTCCGCAAGCTAGAGACGATAGACAGGACCGGATCGATCCCGTCCAACCAAGTCCAAAACAAAAACGGCTGGCAGCGTGGGCTGCCAGCCGTTCCATTTCTCATTTGGAAAATCTAGATCAAT
>DATEWL010000363.1:0-7307 GCA_035258025.1 Candidatus Acidiferrum sp.
GCAGGTCGCGCAGATTGTCCGCGCCATGCTCGGGAAAAAGGATTCGCTTCACAATATTCTGGTGACCCGGGCGGACGCGAAGGTTTTTGCTGCCGTCAAGCGCGCCAACGGAAAACTAGCGCGCGCCGCCAAATTCCACGAAAATTCCGGTGTGATCACCATCGAACGGAATCGCGAGATTACCGGCAAAGGAAACATCTTGGTCGTTTCGGCGGGGACCAGCGACATGCCCGTGGCCGAAGAGGCGATGCTCACGGCGCAAATGATGGGCAACCGCGCCGAACGCTTGTACGACGTGGGCGTCGCGGGCATTCACCGGCTTCTAGAGCATCGAGAGAATTTGACGAAGGCGCGAGTGATTATCTGCGTCGCCGGAATGGAAGGCGCTCTGCCAAGCGTAGTCGGTGGATTGGTTGCGGTTCCTGTGATTGCAGTGCCAACTAGCGTTGGTTACGGAGCGAGTTTCGGCGGCGTGGCCGCGCTGCTTGGCATGCTCAATTCTTGTTCATCCAATGTGACCGTCGTAAACATCGACAACGGATTCGGCGCGGCCTGTGTGGCGTCGTGTATAAACCGTTTGTAGTTTCAGCGGTATTCTCAAGCTTTCAACAGAACTTTCATCACACCTGGTTTTTGAGCGAATCGAATCGCCTTGGGCGCTTCGTTCATAGGAAACGTGTGTGTGACGAGCGCGCGCGGGTCCACTTCTTCGGAATGCAGCAGGGCGAGTGCTCTGGCAAAGGGTCCGCAACGCGACCCAACGACGGTGAGTTCTTTGACGACGATGGGCCAAGTCTCGACCGGGGCCGCGCCGTGAAACGTGGATTTTAGAACGAGCGTGCCGCGCGGCTCGGTCATCTGTTGGGCAAGTGCGAATCCGGTTGACGAGCCGGTTGCCTCCACTAACAAGCCATAACTTTCCTTCACTTTTCTTAGGTCTGACGCATCGCCGCGCACTTTTTTCGTTTTGATTCCCGCGCGGCGGGCGAGAGCGAGTTTCGTCTCGTGCTTGCCGTACATAACGACGCAAGGCACAGCGGTGCGCAGAACCAGCGCGATTAATTGAGCGAGCTTGCCGTCGCCGAGCAGTGCCACTTCCCGGAATTGTTTGGCGTCGACCTGTTCCAGAATCTCGCAGGCCGCGGCAAGAGGTTCAACAAACACAGCCTGCTCGTCGCTGACGGAATCAGGGATAAGATGCAGATTCTCGAGCGGCAGCGTCACGAACTCGGCGAACGCGCCATCGTGCGCCACGATGCCAAGAACGGTCCGCCGAGCGCAGTGCGTCTTCAGGCCACGTTTGCAAAAATCGCAAGCGGAGCGGTCACCGTAAGCAGAGCAGGAAACGTTGATTTCGCCGCAGACTCGCTGGCCGAGCCACTTGTTCTTTTGCGCTGCAGAAACGTCGTGCACCTCGGTTACTTCACCGACGAATTCATGGCCGGGAATACCGCGAAAGACGTGATAGCCGCGAAGCAACTCGATGTCCGTGTTGCAGATTCCGGCGAGCCGAACGCGAATCAGCGCCCACCCGCGCCGCAGCCAGGGCAGCGGCTTCTCAATTCGTCTTAGCTTTCCTTTGGCAATTGTGAAGGCAAGCACGACGCACTATGTTCGCGTACTTCCCCCAATCGAGTCCAGTTGCACATTGCTTAGAGTGAGAGCCGGCCGCCGTTCTTAGTGCGGGTATCCCGCGTTGATGAAGTCATCGATGTCTTTGTGCAGCTTGTGATGCTGCTGTTCATCGATGTACATCATGTGGCCGCCTTCGTAGTACGCAAAACTCACGTTTTTGCGAACGGGCGGCTCGAGATTCATGTGCGCAAACGTGTTCTCAATTCCGTTGAAGGGCGTTGCCACATCGTAGTACCCGCAAAGGACCAGCACTTTCAAATAAGTTTGCTGGGTCATTGCCGCTCGCAAAACCTCCGCAACTTCCGTATTCCCGGTCTGGTCCCACGGGCGTACGTTCGCGCTAACCGTGTAGTACGTGTCGCTGTCCCACTTCAATTCGCGCCGCGTGTAGTCATGGAATGTCGCGACGAACGCGCCCTCATAAGAAGCCTCGCTCGGATCGTACTCGTTGCGCTCCCCGGCAGCGTCAACGTCCATGCCCTCAAACCGCGAATCGAGCCGGCCAATAGTTCGGCGTTTGTCGCGCTCCAACTCCTTAAACCAGCGGAATGGGCTCACACGAAGATTCGCCTCTTCGATAAATTTGGTGGAAAGCCCCGTGTAATGCGCGAGATCCTCGACCACTTTCTGGTGCTCTGCTGGGGAGAGTTGGTCGCCTTTTTCCAATGCCTGTGCATATTCACCATGCGCGAATTCACGCGCTTTTTGCGCCACTTGGTCGACAGTCAGACTCTGCAAATCGGCAGGCAACAAATGGTGATACCAGGCCGTGGTTACGTACGTCGGCAAAAAGAAAATCGTTCGATTGTCGGCGCCCCAATTCGAGAAAGCCACTGACGAAAGTAGCGCGATCCCGTTCACATAAATCTGGTGGCGCTCCTGAATTACTCCCGCAAGTTCCGCGGAGCGCGTCGTTCCGTAGCTTTCGCCAATCAAGAATTTCGGCGAAGCCCAACGCTCATTTCGCGTGATGTACTGGTAGATGAAATCGGCAAACCAGTTGGCGTCCTCGATGATCCCGTGGAATTGCGCCGGCGCTTCGCCGGGAGCGGGACGGCTGTAGCCGGTCGAAATCGCATCAATGAAAACGAGGTCCGTGGCGTCAAGAAATGAATCTTCGTTGTCCACGACGCTATACGGCGCCGGCATTCCGTGGCCATCGGGCGTCAGAACTACCCGCTTTGGTCCCATGCCCATGTGCGTGAAAAGAGAAGCTGAACCCGGCCCGCCGTTGTAAACGAAACTCACCGGACGCTTCGCGGGATCGGCTACGCCCTCCTTTACATAAGCAACGTAAAACATCGTCGCCTTCACAGTCCCGTCATCCGCCTTGATGTTGTACGTCGCGGCTGTCGCGGTGTAGTTGATCACCTGCCCGCCGATGCGCGCGGAATGATGAGTGACAGACGACTTCTCCTCAGGAACAGCAGGTCGCGGCGCTTGTTTGCCCTGAGCGCCTTCGCCTTGCGCCGCCGCCGGTTCCGCCGGAGGGCGGGTCCGCTGCTGCTGTTGCGGCGGCTGTTGGCCTGCAGGGACCGTCGGCTGTTGAGCCGCTTCCGTTCCTAAGCCAAATGACAAAACAATTCCTGCGAGGACGCACCAATCTCTCCGCATTTCGCAATTCTCCTTTTTTCTACAAAACGTTAGTCGGTCAACAGGGGTGTAACGAAATTCGGGAGAATCCGTCCACTCTCCCGAAACATGTCGTAGGACGCGCGAAGCGCCATTCCAGTTTCATTCAACAAGAATACGGTGCGTAGCCATTTTCCATGAGGGAAGTTCAGACGAGACGCAAAACGAAAGCAGCACTCAAGGGTTTGGCGCGGAATCAGTGAAGCACGGCGCCAAGTGTTTTGATAAGCAGGGGCTCCTGCTCGGGGAAGACCGTCCTGAGATCGAGAATCAGACGGTCATTCTCCACGCGCGCGATCACAGAAATGCCGGCGGGCGCACGGCGAAGCCGCTGCTCGAGTTGCGCCGCCGAATAACGCGCACTAGCGATGCGAATGATCTTCGTGGGCAGTACTTGCGTCGGGGTCGAGCCGCCTCCGGCGAGCGACGCCCCATCCACAATCTCCATCTCCACTTCGTCGAGCGGAAGCTCGGGCCGAAGCTCGCGCAGAAAATTCTCGGAGCGGCGCTTGAGCTCTGCCGCACTCGCTCGAATCATGCGCAACGCGGGAATTTCGTCCCAAGCGGCCCTCAGGTATGCGCCGAGAGTCACTTCCAGCGCCGCGGTCGTGAGCTTATCCACGCGCAGCGCGCGGAACAGCGGGTGCCGCCGCACTCGCGTTACAAGCTCCTTCTTCCCAGCGATGATGCCCGCCTGCGGCCCGCCCATAAGTTTGTCGCCGCTAAACATCACGATGGAAACTCCCGCATCAATGCTTTGCCGAACAAGAGGTTCGGAGATTCCGCTCGCGGACAGATCGACAAGACAACCCGAGCCAAGGTCTTCGACAAGCGGCAGCCCGCTCCGCCGACTAAGTGCCGCCAATTCTTCAAGCGCCGGTTTCTCTGCAAATCCGGTGATGCGAAAATTGGAGGGATGCACCCGCAAGAGCAAACGCGTCTTCTCGTTGATGGCGTTTTCGTAGTCGGCAAGCCGCGTGCGGTTCGTGGTACCGACTTCCCGCAGGACCGCCCCGCTTTCTGCCATGATCTCCGGAATGCGGAAACCGTCGCCAATCTCAATCAGCTCACCCCGTGAAACGATAACTTCGCCGCCCTTGGCCAAAGCGGCGAGGACAAGCAGGACAGCTGCGGCACAATTGTTCACGACGACGGCGGCTTCAGCCCCCGTCAGCCGTTCAAGTAAAGATGAAGTGTGCACGTCGCGTTTCCCGCGCGCCCCCGCCTCCAAATCATATTCAAGATTCGAATACTGAGTCGCCGTCCGCCGGAATTCTTCGACGACCGCCGCAGACAGCGGAGCGCGTCCTAAGTTGGTGTGCAGAATTACGCCCGTAGCGTTGATCACCGGCTGCAGCGAGTGCGCAAGGATACGCTCGACAATGGAGCTGATGTACTCTTCGAGAGAGGCTGGGTCGGCAGCCTGCAGCGCGAGTTCTCCCAGCGCCGCAAATCTCATCTGATCCGTGATGCGCGAGCGCAATTCCGCGAGTACCGTGCGGGTAACCTCCACGAGCACAGCGCGGTCGACGCGGCTCGCAAGTGTCGCGAGACGTGGCTGTGCAAGAAGTTCGTCCACGGACGGAATCTGTCGCAACAGCTCCGCCTGCTCTGCGGAAAGAGTCTGTTTTGCCCGTGCTTCCATGCCCTTATTTCAGCACACCACCCTTCCGCGAGCAATGAAGCTTTCCGCCGCCAGACTGCTTACCGATGCGCCCGGACGGCTCGTGCCAGGTGGGATACACAATCCGCAGCGTTTCCAACTCCTTTGGTTGACGGCCTCCTCCTGTCCTCCTAGCATGATACTCAGGGGCTTCTCCACCCATGGCGACCATCGACGAAGAGCTGGCACAGCTCGAGCGGGACATCCGTCAGCTCAAAATTGAATACGACCAGTACTTCGGCGGTGGCAGGAAGCGCCCGCCGACCGAAATCGAATGGCGCATCGAATTAATGGTGAAGCGCTATGCCGAGCGCGGCGGCGACCTCAAATACGGCCAGCGGTTCCGCCTGAACAACCTCACGCAAACCTACGCCAAGTACAAAGACATCTTCCGCAAGAAAACCCAGAATAAGGAAGAAGGAAAAATTCAACGCCACTTCGGTGCGGCTGCAAAAGCGATCGAGGCGGAGCGCGCGCATAAGAATCCCGAGAAGCCTGTGGAGGTTCCTTCGTCTGCCGCAGCCATCGCGCCGACGACGCAGGGCGCATTTCGTGTGACCTGCTCCGAGCCCGAGCGCGAATCCGAAAAGGTCGACCAGCTTTACCAGGCATTTCTGCAAGCCAAACAACAAGCGGGGGAACAGACCGGAAAACTCTCGCGCTCCAGCTTTAATGAGTTTGTCCTCAAAAAGACGAAAGATCTGCAGATGCAAAAGAATTGCCGCGATGTCGAGTACGTCGTCGAAGTCATCAATGGCCAGGTGAAGCTCAAAGCTCTCGTCAAAGCCTAAACGCACCTGTCCACAAGACCGCGTCAGGATTTGAAATCCCGCGAGAATTCTCTCCGTCTTTCCGATTCCCGTCTCAAACAACCCGTTTTCAACAGCTAATTTTGAACGGCGCCGCCTTTCCACTTCCCGAATCTTCACCCGCCGCTTACACTATTGTGCTTTTCTTTCTCGGGAGGAATGCATGGCAGTGGAACGCGCGCTCATCAGCGTGTTTGATAAGACGGGAATCGTGGGGTTTGCGAAGCGGCTCGCCGCTCTGCATATCGAGATTCTTTCGACCGGCGGCACTTCGAAGCTCCTGCGCGATGCAGGCGTCTCCGTTCGCGACGTTGCCGATTTTACAGGATGGCCCGAAATGCTCGGCGGCCGCGTAAAGACGCTGCATCCCAAAGTTCACGGTGGTCTGCTGTACCGCCGCAAGCATGCGGAGGATCAGAAGCAAGCCGCGGAACACGGCATCGCCCCGATCGACCTCGTCGTCGTGAATCTGTATCCCTTCGAAGCCACTGCAGCAAAGCAGGGCCTGACCCCGGAGGATTTGATCGAAAACATCGACATCGGCGGACCTACCATGCTGCGCTCCGCCGCAAAAAATCTCGAAAGCGTCACGGTTGTGACTGATCCCGCCGATTATGAACGTGTGGCGCAAGAACTGGAATCGGCGCGCGAGACTTCACTGGCAACGCGGCTCGAGTTAGCCCGGAAAGTATTTGCCACGACCTCCCGCTACGACGGGATGATCACGACAGAGCTGGAGCGGCTCTCTGCGGGCGCGAGCCACGTGGCGTTAGGCGAGAAGCCCGTTCTGCCCGAACGTCTGCACATCGGGTTGCAAATGCAACAACCTCTGCGCTACGGCGAGAACCCTCATCAATCCGCGGCGCTCTATGTTTCTCCCGGGGCCGCCCCAAGTGGCCTTGCAGCTGCCAAACAGCTCCAGGGAAAAGAGCTTTCCTATAACAATTACGTCGACCTGGAAGCGGCGCGAAGCCTTGCGGCGGAATTCCGCCATCCCGCCTCCGTCATCATCAAGCACAACACCCCCTGCGGAACTGCGGAGCGCGAGACCCTCCTCGATGCCTACTTGAAAGCGCTTGCGACCGACCCGGTTTCAGCCTTCGGAGGCGTACTGGCATTCAATCGCGCGGTCGACGCCGCAACCGCGGAAGAAGTGGCGAAGCTCTTCGTCGAATGCATCGCCGCTCCCGGCTTTGACGAAAAAGCCAAGGCAATTTTCGCCGCAAAAAAGAACCTACGATTGCTGGAACTCCCGCCCAACGGCCTCCAGCCCGACCGCGAACTCCAACTTAAGCGCATCCTCGGCGGCGTGCTAGTCCAGCAGCCGGACCTGGGCGAAATCGTGGAAGATCAGCTAAAAATAGTGACCAAGCGCGCCCCCACAGCCGCCGAATTGCAAACCCTGCTTTTTGCCTGGAAAGTCTGCAAGCATGTCAAATCCAACGCCATCGTCTTTGCAAAAGATGGTGCGACGCTCGGCGTTGGCGCGGGCCAAATGAGCCGCGTCGATTCCGTAAAGATCGCCGTAATGAAGGCGCAGTCTCCGCTCTCTGGGAGCGTCGTTGCCT
>DATEWL010000364.1:0-9300 GCA_035258025.1 Candidatus Acidiferrum sp.
ACTTGCGCAGCCTTTTTTTCGCCTTGGCCATGATGAGGGACGCTAAGCCGACTCTACCCGCAAAGCCGGCTGGTGTGGGATAGATTTTAGCGGAAGCATCCGGGCGAGGCACGGAGCGAGCAGCGGCCAGCAGAAACAGGGGCACAAACTTGCCAATTTGGTTGTACCCTCGGGGAGTGCCGGGGCGGCAAATGGGGCGTAAAACCAAGTAATCAGTAAGCGTCACAGCCTTTCGCCGCCGGAAAGGGTCTGCTAGCGTGAGAATAGGACTGCCGGGTACGGGTGTGGGCACGGGTTCAGAGAGCGAGCAGAAACGGGAGAGTTTGTGCGGATCGTAAGCGGCGGCGTCACCGATTTGGGGCGTGTGCGCACGAATAACGAGGATTGTTTCCGCATTGTCGAATCGCTGAATCTCTTTGTGCTCTCCGACGGGATGGGCGGCGAAGCGCATGGCGAAGTGGCCAGCGCGATGGCCGTGGAAACCATCGTCAAGCATTGCATGGCCTCGCAGACCGACTTCGCGGCCACGATGCTTGGCAATCCGGAGCCAACCTGGAGCGAGAAAGCTAAGCGGCTGACGAGCGCCGTGCACCTGGCGAACAAGAATATTTATGATTCCGCGGAAGCGCATCCGGAACAGCACGGAATGGGCGCAACAGTGACGACCGCGTGGATAGATGGATCGAAATTAAGCATCGCGCATGTGGGAGATTCGCGGGCCTATTTGCTGAGAAGCGGCAATTTGCAGCAACTTACCAGCGATCACTCGCTGGTGGCCGAGCAAGTGCGGCGAGGCATCTTGACGGCGGCGGAAGCGGAAGAAAGCGAAATGCAGAGCGTCCTTCTGCGCGCGCTGGGGGCTTTGCCGGACATTGAAGTGGACACCGACGAGCACATTTTGCTCGCGCGGGATATTTTGATGCTCTGCTGCGATGGGCTGACGCGCATGGTCACGGAACCGGAGATTGCGGGCACCTTGCAAGCGGAAACGGACCCAACGCGGGCCGCAGAAAAACTCATCGCCTTGGCGAACGAACGCGGCGGAGTGGACAACATTACCGTCATTGTCGTGCGTGTGGGCGCGGAATCCCGAGGGTGGTTTTCTTGGCTGTTTGGTGGAGCGCGAAATAAAGGGGCCAGAAACGGCGCCGCAGGAGGAATGTGAGATGGCGAAGCTCAGCCTGATGTTTGAAGAAAAGACGGTCAAGGAAGTGCCGGTGGGAAGCCGGGCCGTGAGCATCGGACGCTCTCCGGACAATGACCTGCCTGTCGACAATCTGGCGGTCTCGAACTATCACGCCCGCGTGTATTTTGAGGGTGGGCGGCTCGTGGTGGAAGACCTCGATAGCCTCAATGGGACCTTTGTGAACGATCTGCGCGTCGAGCGCGCTACGCTGCACGACGGCGACTCCATCTGGATTGGCAAACATCACATCAAGGTCGATGCTTCGGGCGACGCTCCCGTACCATGGGATACCGGTCGTAAAGCCAGCGCTCCGCGTATCAACGAGACTATGGTCCTGGACACCAAGGCGCGGCGCGACATGCTGCAACAAGCGGCAGCCACAGGCGAGCGCGTCCAGTTTGCCTCGGGACGCCTGAAAGTTCCCACGCTCATCGTGATTGGCGGGCGAACCAATCAGAAAGAGTACATGCTTACGAACAAGCTGACGGTCATCGGCAAGTCGGCGATGGCTACTGTCAAAGTCAAAGGCTGGTTCAAACCGCCGATGGCGGCTCAGATTAACCAGCGCGATGACGGCTACTACATCGGCCCTGGTGACAAGATGCCCACCGTGAATGGCGCGGCGATCACTGGGCCTGTGCGACTGAACGATGGCGATGTTATCGAAGTCAGCGGTGTACGCATGAACTTTGTCTTCCGCGAATAGCGCGCGAACCGAGATGGCAGCTCCGTCAGGCGGATGGTGGCAGAGGCGGGGCTGGTTCGGCCTCTACGAGCTACTTCAGTCATGGTGGCGGCATCGAGTTTCGTTCATCATCAGTCTGATTACGACGTTAGCCGCTCTGACCATTTACTTTTTTACTTTTCTCGGGGAAAGACCCACGCCGATTTTCGTGTTCCTGCAGCGCCTGGAATACGACTCTCTCGACACGCGATTTCGATACCGGCCCGCGAAGGTTACGGACGTCGATCCACACATTATGATCGTGGATATCGACCAGCACTCGCAAGAGGTGCTGGGAAAATGGCCGTTTTCGAGAACGCACTTTGCCAAGATGCTGGATATTTTGCGGGAAGATGGCGCAAAAGTGGTGGCCTTTGACATTACTTTCGACAAACCGGACCAGACCGTTGAGTTGCTGCGGAAAATCTGGAGAGACCTGGAGACGAGGAAAAAAAACGGGGAGGAGATCGACGCCAAGTATGAGGCATGGCTGCAGAAACTCGTCGCCGACAACAACGCGGATGCCCAGTTCGCAAAAGCGATTGATCGATTTGGACCTGTGGTGCTCGGAAGTTTCTTTCTAAAGAAAGAAGAATTGACGGGTATCGACGACGCAACGCTCGATCAGTATGCCGATTTGATCGATTGGTACTCGATTACGCGTACCGCCATGGATCCCGCGACCGGAAAACAGGACTTTTTGGAATTGGTGCGGAAATATGATCAAGAGGGGACATTGTTTGCTGCAACAGTTGCGAACATACCGGTTCTGGCAAACCCCGACAATCCGGAAAAAACTTCCATGGGATTTTTCAACATTGTCCCGGACCAGGATGGAGTCTTGCGGCGGACGCTGCTGGTGCTTCCGTTTGGAAGGTCGAAAGACATGAATGACTGGCAGATGTTTGGCTCGCTGGAAATTCAGGCGGTCAGACTTTATCTCGGATTGCCGACCACCCAATTGTCCGTGAACTTCAACCAAATCGGCGTAGTGAGCGTCAACTTTGGCGACAAGCTGAAAATCGATCCGGACTACACCGGCCATATGCAAATCAATTACCGCGGTCCGCGAGGAACATATCGGTATAAATCGATCGCCGACGTAGTGACCAGAAACTTTGAGCCGGGAACATTCAAGGGGAAGATTGTTTTAGTTGGGGCATCGGCAACTGGTATCGGGGATCAACGGTCAACACCCTACGGCGGAATCGATTACCCCGGTGTGGAGGTGCACGCCAATGTGATCGACAACATCCTCCATCAGCAGTTTCTTGTGCGAGGCGCGCAGCAAGCACTTTGGGATGTCCTGGCGATTTTGTTTTTGGGCATTCCGTTGGGCATCTGGATGGCTTTGGTACAGCCGCGATGGATGTGGTTCGGCGCCGCGTTGCTTATTCCACTTGTAGCAGTGGACTACGGAGCTTTTTTGCGCGGTTGGTGGCTGAATTTCACAATCCCTGCGATGACGCTCACCGGCAACGTGCTGCTCGTTTCGTTGTATCGCGCGCTCGTTGAGGAAAAAGAAAAACGCAAGGTGCGCACGGCGTTTGGACAATACCTCAGCCCAGAAGTCATTCGGCGGCTGCTCGTTAATCCGCGGCTCGTGGAGCCTAAGAAAACCGACATTACCGTGATGTTCAGTGACATTCGCGGTTTCACCTCCATCTCTGAGAAACTCGACGCGCAGGAGCTTGCGCTCTTTCTCAATCAATACCTTTCGGACATGACGCGTATCGTCTTCAGCTATCACGGGACGCTAGACAAATATATCGGCGACGCAGTAATGGCTTTCTGGGGCGCGCCCTTCGAAGAAGAGGGCCATGCGGCGCGGGGATGCAACGCTGCGTTGGAAATGATGAAGCGCGTGCGGGAACTGCAAAAGCAGTGGGAGGCGCAGGGCAAGCCGAGTCTCGAGATCGGCATCGGGCTAAATACAGGCGTCGCTAGCGTGGGCAATATGGGCTCCGCGCTGCGTTACGGTTACACAGCACTCGGCGACGCCGTGAATCTTTCTTCGCGGCTTGAAGGTCTGAATAAAGACTATGGCACGCACATCATAGTGAACGAAACGACATATCAAGCCGTAAAGGGCGATGGGTTTGTTTTTCGTGAGCTGGATCTGATGCGCGTCAAAGGCAAGTTACAGCCTGTAACGATCTATCAGCTTATGGGACGCCAAACGGACTTCGACGCCGATGGCACCGCGGAAACGATTCGGGCGCAAGTCGAACTATTCGTCGGCGCACGCGAGCTTTATCGCAAGCGCCAGTGGAAAGCGGCGCGGAGCGCATTCGAGGAAATTCTCGCCAAGTGGCCGAAGGATGGCCCTTCGCGCGTTTACCTGGAGCGTTGTCAGGAATATATCGCCGCTGAACCGACCGCGGACTGGGACGGCGTTTTCGTGATGACTCACAAGTAGTGCGCGGAGTGGCTTGCAACAACACCCTTGGCGCGGCGGGCGCTACGGTTTCTCGACCTCAATCAAATTATCCGCGGGGTCGCGGTCGATCAATTTGTTGTAGGGGTCGATCCCGGCGAACGTCGGTTTTTCGTCCACCACAAACTCGAAGGTTCCCATTTCTTGTGTAATCCACTCTTTGTGCAGGTCTAGCCGTTTCAAATGTTCCTTCGTCCCACTGAATACTCCCACGTCGATCAGGTCGTGAATCGCCATCGGTGTCTCATTTCCGGAGCCGTCCGACTTTTTCTTCTGGGCGCTCACTTTCAGCGTCACCTTATATTTCTTATCCGACGTTTCCACATACGTTGCCGAGACGGCTTTGTTCTCGTAGAGAACAATCGATTCGAACATATCGGTTATTACGTATTGCAGCTCCGGCGGAGTCTGCTCGCGCAGTGCGGCGACAAATCCGCGTGTGTCGGGGAACGGCCCTTTGGCATAGCGGTTTTTCTCGAGAAAATTGCGCAACGCAAGATTCACTTTGTCCTCGCCGATGTAATCCGCTAACGCGAACATCACCAGCGCACCTTTCTGGTACCAGACGTATGGCTCGCGCTGCACCAGAACGAGTGGCGGCTCGTGTCGCGTTTCGCCGGCACGCCCACGCAAGTACCGGTCAAGTTCGTAGCGGAGATCCTTCCGCAGCATGTCTTCGCCGTACTTCTTGGACATCACAGTGAGCGCCGAGTATTCCGCCAGCGATTCGCTCATCATGTTCGAGCCTTGCGTCTGGCTGCCGATCAGCTGATGGCCCCACCACTGGTGCGCGAGTTCGTGCGCGGTAACGAAATATAAGAGATCGATATCGTCGGGCTTCTTCATGCGCTCGATAAATCCGATGTCCTCGGAATAGGGTACGGTGTTGGGAAAAGACTGGGCGAACTGCCGGTATCGGGGAAATTCCAGGACGCGAAACTGATTGAACTGATAAGGGCCAAAGTTCTTCTCGTAATATTCCAGACCGGTTTTGCTGGAATCCATCATCTTGTCCAGGTTGAACTCGTGGCCAGGCTGGTAATAAATTTCAAGCTTCACGTTTTTCCATTGATCGCTCTTTACGCTGAAACGCCCGGAAAGAAACGAGTAAAAATCGTTGATGCGTGTGCCGCCCATGCTGTATTCGAAATAGCGGCGGCCGTTTTCGGTCCATTCGCGCGTCAGATAGCCCGGCGCAATAGCGATTTGATCGGGCGAGGTGCTGACTACGGCGTGAAAGGTGACCCACTCGGAGTTGGTCGTAAACAAATTTATATTCGAATAGTAGGGATCGCCAGGTGGTGCCATCTCTTCGAGAGGCGGCAACTTCTCTTCCCGCCGCCGGACCGGATCATCGATTTCGATATTTTGGCTGTAGCCTATGGCGGGAAAATAGTCGCGGTCAAAGAAAGTTCCGTTGTAAGCGAACTCCGCGCGCTCGTTGCCATCCTTGAATCCACGCGAGGTATAGCCCACGCGGAAATCCATCTTCATTGTTTCATTTGGTTCGAGAGGCTTTTCCAGCTTGTAGATCGAATAGAAATGGTCTTTATCGGCGAGCGTTTGTTTAGACTCGCGGTCGAACTTCACTTCCTGAACGGATTCGCGGGTATCCGTGATGTGCACTTCGTCGATCGGCTTGCCAGAGTGATTGACAAGCATGTAGTGGCCCGTACCCACGAAAGAGCGCTGTTCGGGGAAAATGTCTACGGCGACGTCCACATCGGTCACTTTGGGCTGCGGCAGCCGCTCATACTTCTTGTACAACTGTTCATACTCGGCGGCGCGATGCCGGTTCTGTTTCGCCGTGCGGAATTGATTCAGCACATGGGCGTTGTAGAAGAACACTACGCCACACGTTCCTGCCAGGAGCAGAAATGCGCCCGCCGCGGGGACTAAGCGCCGCATCCGTGGACCCGCCATTTTCCAGCGCGCCCCAAACGACTGTTCAGTGCCGCGTCGCGCAAATGCGATCGCAAATACGCCCAGCAGGCCTCCAATGCAAAGCCAGTACGCAGTGACCCAGAATAGCGCTTTGACGAAGTGTCCGTAGCCGTTCATGTCCGAGTACGTGTAGGGCGTGATTTCACCAAACATGTACAGGCGATTCTCAATTCCCCACGCATATAAAATCGGAATCAAGACGAACAACCCGACCACCACAGCATGCGCAACAAACTTGTTTCCCAAAACCGTCTGCAGAAACAAGGCGAGCAGAATGACCATGAGGAGTTGTGGCAAATAAATCAGGTAAATCTCTTTCGCATAGTGGCCAAGCTCAAACCTGAAGTATCCACTCAGAGCCTGCGAAAGCACGCCGCACACCAGCACTACGGTGGCCAACACCGTCTCGACCATCGCCAGCGCCAAAAACTTGCTGACAAAATCGGTCCAGTCCCGCAAGGGCAAGGAGTCATGGATCTGCTCGAACCGCACGTCCCGCTCCCGCCAAATGACCTCGCCCGCATATAACGCGCCGACAATGTAGAGGAACAATCCAGACTGCCCCGAAACCACGGATACCATCAGAAACGTTACCGGCCATACCTCGACGCCGTTGTTGTTCCCGGCGAAATGCCCGCTGATCAAAACAAATACCAGCATAATCAGTGTGATTGCCCAAAATGGAATCTCGTGTACGATATTGAAGAATCGTATCCGCGTCATGGAAATCAGTTGTTTCCACGTGGTGGCGCTGCCAAAAATCTGCGTCACCTGCGGGAGGCTCGCGGTAACGTGCCGGGGTTCCTTCTTCGCGCAGTCTTCGTCGGCTTTTGCTTCCTCTGCCTTCTTGGTGGAGCGCTTGGAGCCCAAAACTTCGGCGGACATGGGAAAAAGCGCGTATGCGGCAATCAGAGCAAGCGCACCGACGCCAAGCCAAGCTAACCGGTTATAGAGAAACACGCCTGTCCAATGCGGAACGAGCGCGTTTCTCTCCACCACCGTCCAGTAACGTGTCAGGCTCTGAACCAGAATCAGCCCAAACGGATCAACGATGGACGCCCACGTGCGCTCCAGCTTGTTGGAGGTAACGATCCCGATCAATTCGATGAGATAAAAGGCAAAGAGCGCCACACCTTGCAAATACACCACTACGATATTCCGCGTGAGTGCAGCGATACAAAAAAACAGGCTTCCGAGGAAAAAAATCTGGACGATTCCAATGGAAGCGTAGATACGGAAGTACATCCCGAAATCGTTCGGCGCGATGCGCAGCTTGTCCGCCCAGGGCATCAGCGTGCCCAGGGCGATTCCGAAGACGATTCCTGAGAAAACAAAGATGGCGGTGACCATGGAACCCGCCCATCGCCCCATCAGATAGCCGAATTTGGAGATCGGCTTTGTGAAAATCAATTGATAAGTGTCCCCGTTAAAGTCCCGCAGGATTGCCGGCCCAAAAATCGCGGCGATTAGTATTGAGCCGAATGCGAGGACCTGTGTCGTGATAAGAAGAACCGCGAAGGGGCTATTCAAAAACACCTTGCCGCTTCCGATGGGCCCGAAATCCCGCGCGGCAACGGAGAAGAATGGGAGGAAAGAGGCCAGCAGAAAAAAAATATAGGTGGAGATGCTCTTAAACCGTAGCTTCAGCTCGAATAGAAAGAAGTCCATGAACATGTCGTGTTCCCCCGTTCAATTCGGCCGGTGCTGCGACAACTGGCGAAAATAAACGTCTTCCAGATCCGCCTCGGCGGGATAGAAACCATCGCTGAGCGGCGCCTCCGAATAAACACGAACCTCGTTAAGTCCACCCACACGGTGCATCGAAATTAGCGGGTAGGTTTTTTCGATGGCCTCTCTTTCGGCATCCGTTGGAACTACCTTGCTCCACACGCGCCCTTTCAACACTTCGATCGTTTGCGTTGGCACGCCCTCGAGAATCAGTTCGCCGCTGCTAATGATCGCCATTTTGGAACAAAGCTCGCGCACGTCTTCCACAATGTGCGTCGAGAGGATCACCACCACGTTTCGCCCGATCGAGCTCAGCAAATTCAAGAAGCGGTTTCGCTCCGCGGGATCAAGACCCGCGGTCGGCTCATCGACGATAATCAGCTTTGGACTTGCCAGTAGTGCTTGCGCAATTCCGAACCTCTGCTTCATTCCGCCCGAATATCCGCCAAGCGCTTTTTTTCGCACATCCCACAAATTCGTTTGTTGCAGCAATCCCTCGACAGTTTCTTTTCGTTCCCCGTTCTTTGTAATTCCTTTCATCACCGCCAGATGGTTCAGCATGTCGATCGCGGACATTTTCGGATACACGCCAAACTCCTGCGGCAGGTAGCCGAGTAGCCGGCGTGTGGCATCCTTGTTCGCCACCAAGTCGAGTCCGTCTAGAGTTGCTGTTCCTGTGTCTGGATCGAGAAGCGTGGCGAGAATTTTCATCAAGGTGGACTTGCCAGCCCCGTTTGGCCCCAACAATCCGAACATCCCGGGAGAAATCTCAAGCGACACCCCGCGTAGTGCACGGACGCCGCCGGAATAAGTTTTGGCGAGGTTGCGAATGGACAGCACTGGGTAGGCTCCTTTTTGACGCCTCGAGAGAAAAGCTCTCGCGATTGGTTAGACGCGGCAAATCTAATGACGAAGGACTATACCCGAAAGACGCATGCATTCGGAAAGTTTGGAAAGAGAGAAAGTCGCCGTCCAAATTGGCCGAAAAGGTGAATGTGACTGACCTCAAATCAGGAGCATCCAAAACGGAGTAAGATAGGACACGTGTGGCCTGACCTGTCGGCTAACAGACTGACCTGTAAAGGTTTGGTCGCTACGCAGCGATGGCTTGCTCTTGAATTGAATGGCTCGAGAGCAGGCAGGAATGTTCGGGTTATAAGCGATTTGTATGCTGACTATTTGTGCGAACGATATATCGTTTCGGGTTGTTGGGGCGTACCCAAACAATTGAGTTCAGGAATCTAAGAAGAGAGCACCCGACGGAAGAACCGTTCCAGTTTG
>DATEWL010000365.1:0-3113 GCA_035258025.1 Candidatus Acidiferrum sp.
CGAAGTAACGGGTGGCTGTGAAGCATCTTGAGCAGGCGCACCAGAAGAAGCCGAAGTATCGGGAGCCTCAGCCGCTGGCGGAGGCGGATCTGCGGGAGGTGGCGCAGCGGCAGGCGGCGCAACCGCAGGAGCGCTCGTCTTGCCCGAATTGCCGGTAAACGTGATCGCGACAGCATCGTTCACGCTGAAAGTCTGCACTTCCCCATTAATCTCAAATCGCAGGACCGCCTGCGTACCGCCCAGGTAGCGCCCCTGGAGTACTCGGCCGTCCTTGAGCTCCAGCGTATCGGCCACTGCGGCGGCCGCAAAAAATAATCCCAGAACTACTCCGGCAATCGCTCGTCCACGACCGTTCATCATGTTGACTCTCCGTACCGACGCTGTCCACGGGCTCGTTATCCCTCGCCGGCTCCCTCGCGCCACTCAGCCCAGCATCTTAGCCTATTACGTTGGATGAGGTGGTCTGGCGCAGGGTTGTGCAAATCAGCGGCTCTCTTGTGCGGCTCTTATTCCGTAGCCTGGTAGAGCTGGCGCGTGATATCGGCCATCAGCGCCGCGCTGTCCTTGGTGTCGGAGAGTCCGCGAACGAGAATCACCAATACAAAAGGCCTCGGAGCAAAAACAATCGCCGCATCGTGATGAATCTTAGTGATCTCGCCGGTTTTGTGCGCCACGCGAGTGCCGGGAGGAAGTCCTGCAGGGATGCCTTCGTTGAATTTTTGGCGCTCGAGGATTTCGATCATCTGCCGGGAAGATTCCTGATCAACTGCCTCTCCGCGAGCAATTGCGTCGAGAAGTCCCTGGAGCCCGCGCGCGGTGGTCGTGTTATTCAGGCCCTTTGCGAACGCTTTGCCGTCCTCGACCCCCCGCAAAACATTCATGCCGTCGGCATGCAGCGAATGCACCGTGGCGCGAATGTTTTCCACACCCAGCTTTTCGATCAACAGATTCGTCGCGAGATTGCTGCTGACAGTGATCATCAGCTCGCAAAGCTGCCGCAGCGTGCGCGATTGCCCGGCCGCCTTATACAAATCCGTCTCCGAATCATCCGCCGGATCAAGCGTGTAGATCGAACCATCCGCCAAACTGTGAAACTCATTTTTTACAATGAGGGGATCGTCGAGCTTCAGTTTCCCCTCGCTCGCCTGATGGAACAACTCAATCAAAACCGGAATCTTCATAGTGCTGGCTGCATGAAACGGCTCATCTGCCCGAAAGAACCATTCCGTCTTCCCATCCAGCGTGCGAAACGCCACACCCACATCCGCCCCACTCTTCCGTATCGACTCCAGAATCCCCGGAATCGCCGCCACCAATTTCGAATCCTGCCCCGCCGCGCACGGAACAATCCCCAACCCAATCCACAAAAGCATGCCAATAAAATATGGAATCCTGATCAAACGCTCGCTCATTGATATGTCCGCCACATTATCCCTCGTAGGGGCGCGGCACGCCGTGCCCGTCTTCATTACCTTCAGCTGCAGAGTCATTCTATTCGCGTCACTCTACCAGAGTAGACTAGGTCTACGTAGATTCCGGAGGAGCCGTGTTGAAACCGAACATACCCCGAGTTGGGGTGGCTATCCTTTTGATGAGTTGTTCTCTGCCCTTGTTTACAGCCCAACTCTGGGCTCGCCTGGTTGCCGCCCTCGATGGCTGACGTGCGCGAGTTGGCGCGGAGAGCGCCGTTGGTTTTTCGTGGATACGTTCTCGCTGTTGTTCCGCTTACGTCCAACGCAATGCCTGGCGCCGGGAATCAGTACATGGCGAAGATTCAGGTTGACCGTTGGTATCGGGGAAAGGGACTAACGGAGGAAACGCTGCGATTTGCGTATGGCAGCTTCGCGAGCAATGGACACGATTGCATTGATTTTCGTCCGGAATCGCATTGGATTGTATTTGCCCACGAAGAGCATGGACAACTGAAGTTGATCGATGACTGCGAGGGGGCTTTGACGATATCCCCGCTACTTGGCCGCGACCTCGGAACTTCCGATTGGTCAGCCCAAATGGAAGCGGATTTCCTCGCAGGACTCAACGATCACGACTCCGCGGCACGTCTGGCCAGTATCCAGAGACTCGGGGGATTGCAATTGCCTTCATCGCGAGACGCCCTTCATCGTGTGATAGAGAATGGCGATAATGCCGAGTCAAAGTGGGCTGTGTACGCGGCGCTTCGCACTGGAGACATTTCCGTGTTACCCAGAGTCAAGCAATTGCTTGCCAACGGCGATCACGGCCTACCTGAATCGGCAATCGCATTGCAACTGCAATCCGTTACGGATCCCGCCGCAGGAGCCGAACTGATCGCAATTCTCCAGAGTGCTCCCGGTGAGATCACCCGAGAGTGTGCGTTGACTGCATTGGGTGAAGTACTGAAAGATCCGAGAGCGGTCCCCAGTCTCGCTGCTCACCTGTCTGACCCGGCTCCATCTGCCGGCTATCGCGCTTTAGTCGGGCTTATGAACATCACGCATGAAGAGGCTTGTACGCTGCCTCGCGAATGGAAAGAGTCGGATGTCGAACCCCAAATATCGCTGTGCAAGACTTGGTGGGAGCAAGTCGGCAAGTTTCGAAATTGGTCCCAAAATCAAGACAATTGAAAGCTGAAACACCGGGTTTGGAAGTGCCTGGCGCCGCGGATATGAGATTAGTTTCGAGGTGCGCCTAAAGTAGCTGCCGTCACGTTCCATCCGTCAAGCACCACAACCGCCTCTTTGCCATCCAGCGAGCTTTGATCAAACTTCGCCGTGACAGTTCGGCTTTCCCCAGGCAGAAGCGAAAAGTAATTGTCCTCCCAAAAAATGGGCGTAAGGTCTTCCCCACCCTTGCCGCGAGTGACTCGTAGATGAACCATGAACGCGACCGCGTTGCTGGGATTCGTCACAGTTACATGCGCTTCGCCGTTTCCAACGGCAGATTCGGTTTTCAATTTTACCGGCGGCAAAGAATTGAGGTCCGTGAGATCTCCAAACTCTGCTTGCGGCGTGTAGACCGTGTCCTGCTGCTTCGCCCAGTTGAGAGTGTCCGCCTTTGTCGATAACCAGTAGAAATTGTCACTGAGGTCTTTTCCTCCGGCGTCGCTCAACTGCAGCCGCAGAAAGTAAGTCTTC